>JAZNZL010000177.1:0-5403 GCA_045594925.1 Clostridia bacterium | reverse complement strand
ATGGCTACGATCCGACTTGAGAAGATGCAACAGTTCAGCCCTGAGGCAGTGGTTATACGGGCATATCTTGACTGGGTGACAGATTTGCCCTGGTCAATTAAAACAGAGGAAAACTTTGATATATCAGAGGCAGAAAAAATTTTAGAGGCTGACCATTACGGGCTTAAAAAGGTTAAGGAAAGAATACTTGAGTTTTTGGCGGTGAGAAATCTCTGTGATAAATCCAAAGCCCCCATACTTTGCCTTGTGGGACCGCCGGGAGTGGGCAAAACCTCTGTGGCACGCTCCATCGCAAAGGCAACCGGCAGAAACTATGTGCGTATATCTTTGGGCGGCATACGTGACGAGGCTGAAATCCGCGGTCACAGAAAAACATACGTAGGCGCTATGCCCGGCAGAATCGTGACAGCTTTAAAGAAGGCCGGCAGCTCAAACCCGCTTATACTTATGGACGAAATTGACAAGCTCTCTGCCGACTACAAGGGTGATCCGTCCTCTGCTCTTTTAGAGGTGTTGGACGGCGAACAGAACTGCACCTTCCGCGACCATTTCATTGAGCTTGACACTGACCTTTCGGATGTTTTATTTGTAACAACGGCAAACTCTGTGGACAATATTGACAAGCCTCTTTTAGACCGTATGGAGATTATTGAGGTTAACGGCTATACAGAGTACGACAAGATAAATATAGCACGCTCCTACCTTATACCAAAGCTTTTGGAGCAGCACGGAATGAAAAAGAGTAATTTCAGAATAACCGACGAGGCTCTTTCAGAAATCATAAACTTCTATACCAGAGAAGCCGGCGTGAGAAATTTAGAGAGAAAGCTTGCGCAGATTATGCGCAAAAGCGCCACCGCAATAGTTAAAGACGGTGTTAAAACCATAAGCGTAGGTAAGCGCAATCTTAAAAGCTTTCTTGGCAAAAAGCTGATTCTCCAAGAGGAGAAAACAAAAGAAAACCAGATAGGCGTGGCAAACGGACTTGCCTGGACACAGTATGGCGGAGATACGCTCTCAATTGAAGTTAACTGTATGAAGGGTACCGGCAAAACCGAGCTTACAGGCTGCCTTGGAGATGTTATGAAGGAATCTGCCGTTGCGGCTATAAGCTATATCCGTTCAAAGGCAGAGGAGCTGGGCGTTAATCCTGATTTTTACAAAACCACTGACATTCATATTCACGTGCCCGAGGGTGCAACACCCAAAGACGGACCGTCGGCAGGAATCACCATAGGAACAGCGCTTGTTTCGGCGCTTACAAAGAAAGCCGTTAAAAAAGACGTGGCTATGACCGGCGAGATAACTCTGCGTGGCAGAGTACTGCCCATAGGCGGCTTAAAGGAAAAGGCAATGGCTGCATACCGTATGGGTATGAAAAAAATTATAATCCCATTTGCAAACGAGCCTGACCTTGAGGATATTCCTCAGCTTATAAAGGATAAAACAGAATTTATCACTGTTAAAAATATGGACGAGGTTTTAAAGATAGCTTTGGAGGTATAAAATGAATATACACAATGTGCTCTTTACCGTATCAGCGGTGGACCCTAAGCAGTATCCACCGGCCAATGTGCCGGAGCTGGCGTTTGCAGGGCGCTCTAACGTGGGCAAGTCTTCGCTTATAAACAAGCTTTTAAACAGAAAAAGTCTTGCAAGGGTAAGCCAGAAGCCCGGTAAAACCGCAACGGTTAATTTTTATGATATTGATAAAGCGCTCAACTTCGTTGACCTTCCCGGATACGGCTTTGCACGTGTTTCCAAAGAGGAAAAGAAAAGATGGGGTAATATTATAGAAACCTACCTTAATACGCGTGAAAATCTTTCGCAGGTTATACTGCTTGTGGACAGCCGTCACACGCCCACAGAGGATGACAGAACTATGATGGGCTTTATACGTGCCGTCTGTGACAGAGCTGTGGTGATTGCCACAAAGTGTGACAAGCTTAAAAAGAGTGAGATAGAGGACAGAATGTACGATATCATCAAAGCCTTAAGGCTGGAGGGCGATGATATTATAATACCCTTTTCCACAGTGACCAGTATGGGTGTGGAGGAGTTCTGGAGCTATGTAGAAGAGATTGTAGGAGTAGAATAATGAGCAAACTTTTAGAGGGCCTTAACGATATGCAGAAAAAAGCCGTTACCACAACTGACGGACCTGTGCTTGTAATAGCCGGCGCCGGCAGCGGTAAGACAACGGTAATCACCCGCAGAATAGGATATATAATAGAGCAGGGGCTGGCAAAGCCCTGGCAGATACTTGCCATAACCTTTACAAACAAAGCCGCAGCGGAGATGCTTGAAAGGGTTGGAAACCTTATACCCGAAGAAGCGGGAGACATATGGATAAAAACATTTCATTCGGCGTGCTTGAGGATTTTAAGACGTGATATAGACAAGCTTGGTTACAGCAGTAATTTTAATATTTACGATACCTCCGACCAGAAGCGGCTTGTGAAGGAATGTATTGCCGCCTGCGGCTTCAGTGAGGATAATTACCCTGTAAAATCCGTAATGAGCGCAATAAGCAGTGCCAAAAACAAAAGCATTTCTGTAAAACAGTTTGCTGCAGAGAACGAAAAGGATTTTCGCGGCAGCAACTATGCACGTATGTACGAAATGTATGAAAAGCGGCTGAAAGAGAATAATTCACTTGATTTTGACGACCTGCTTTTAAAAACAAGCGAGCTTTTTGAACGTTTTCCTGAGGTGCTTGAGTATTATCAGAACAAGTTTAAGTATATAATGGTTGACGAGTATCAGGACACAAACCACGTGCAGTACAAGCTTGTGGCAGCGCTTGCGGAAAAAACAGGCAATATATGTGTGGTAGGTGACGACGACCAGAGTATATACAAGTTCCGAGGTGCCGATATAGGCAATATTTTAGATTTTGAGTCGCAGTTTAAAAATGCTGTTAATATCAAGCTTGAGCAGAATTATCGTTCAACACAGAACATTTTAACGGCTGCAAATACTGTTATCAGCAATAACAGAGGCAGAAAAGGCAAAGAGCTGTGGACGGACAGCGGCGACGGCGAGAAGATAACCTTAAAGGCAGCATCTACGCAGATAGACGAGGCTATGTATATAGGACGCGAGATAGATAAGCTTGTATCAACCGGCAATTATACATACAGCGATATTGCAATCCTCTACCGCACCAACGCCCAGACACGTGCCTTTGAAGAAAACCTGACCTGCCCTTACCGTATACTTTCAGGGCTCAGGTTTTATGACAGAAAGGAAATAAAGGATATCCTTGCCTATATTCGTGTTATCAATAACCCCCACGACGATATTAACCTTACCCGTATTATAAACACACCCAAGCGCGGCATAGGCGATACTACCGTCAGCAAGCTTTCTGCCATGGCACAGAGCGTGGGCAGGAGTATGTTTGAAATCATATCGGACCCGTCCTATATGGAGCCTTTGGGCAAGACAAGGCTCAAGATAGAGGAGTTTGCAGAAACCATTCGTGATTTGCAGAATATGGTTGATAAAGTTCCCCTGCCGGAGCTGTTTGACAGCATATACGAAAAAACCGGCTATATATCATCTGTTATGGAGGATAAATCCCCCGAGAGCATCGGCAGACTGGAGAATTTAGAGGAATTTAAATCAAAGGCGGCAGAGTATCAGCAAAATGTTGAAAATCCCACCTTTGAGGGATTTCTGGATAATATCTCGCTTGTGTCCGATGTGGATAATTATGACGAATCCCAGAACGCAGTGGTTATGATGACTCTCCACAGTGCAAAAGGACTGGAGTTTCCGGTGGTGTTTATATGCGGAATGGAAACAGGTCTTTTCCCCGGTGCCATGAGCGAGATGTACGAGGAAGAGCTTGAAGAGGAGAGACGTCTGTGCTACGTGGGAATTACACGGGCAAAGAAAAAGCTCTACCTTACATACGCAAAGCAGAGAATGCTATACGGCAAAACAGAGAGCAGACTGGCAAGCCGTTTTATAGATGAGATACCCTTTGAGCTTATAGATAAGGTTGCCGAACGCGGCGGAAGAACATATCATTTTGAAAGTGACCACACCGCAAAATCAAGCGCTGTTGCCTTTGGCTCAAGGGAGAGCTTAAACAGTGTGCTTACCACCTTCGGCATTGGCACAGCTGCAGCTAAAATGGCTGAGAAGAGCGTGTGCGATTTCAAAAAAGGCGACAGGGTTGTCCACAAAAAATTCGGTGCCGGAATGATACTTAGCATTACCGACACAGGCGACGATACGGAGCTTGAGATTTCATTTGAAACCGTGGGCACACGCAGATTGCTTTCTTCCTTTGCAAAGCTTGAAAAAATTTAAAAGGTCAGATTTAAAGGATAGATTTATATGAGCAAAAATTTCAGAGATGAAAATACAGATATGCTTATGCAGGCATTTATGTCTGCAGATAATTTAGAGGAGTGCTATGCCTTTTTTGAGGATTTATGCTCGGAAAAGGAAATCAAAACTATGTCACAAAGACTGCACATAGCACGTCTTTTAAAGGATAATCAGGTATACAGTGACATTGTACGTGAAACTGAGGCTGCCTCGGCTACAATAAGCGCTGTAAGCGAAAGCCTTAAAAAAGGAAAAGGCGGATACATCCGCGCTATTGAAAGAATAGAGCAGAGGTGATATACGTGAATGGTTACGGAGAGTTTGCAAAGGTATACGACGCACTCACAAAAGACGTTGACTATGAAAAAAGATGCAATTATATTGAAGACCTTTTTAAAAGGTTTGCAGTGAATACCCCAAAGCTTGTGTGCGACCTGGCCTGCGGAACAGGCAGTATGTGTAATCTTTTAGACAAGCGCGGTTATGATATGATAGGTATTGACATATCTTCGGATATGCTGGATACTGCCATCAGAAAAAGCGATGGCAAAGACATTCTTTATCTTAATCAGGATATATGCGATTTTGAGCTTTACGGCACTGTGGATGCGTTTTTGTGTCTTTTAGACAGTGTAAACCACTTAACTGACGATGGTGATATAGACTCGCTTTTTGCACTGGTTAATAACTATCTTAATCCTGATGGTCTTTTTATATTTGATGTAAACACTGAGCACAAATTTAAAAATGTGCTCGCAGACAATACTTTCACCTATGAAGACGATAATATCTTCTACGTGTGGGAAAACAGCTGTGAGGACGTGTTTTGCGATATGTACGTAACCTTTTTTGTAAAGGGCGCAGACGGAAGATATGACAAAATAGTTCAGCAGCACTCGGAAAGGTATTACAGCGAAGCAGAGCTTAAAAGCTGTGCGGAAAAACACGGCTTAAAGGTTTGTGCGGTTTACGGCGAGCTTTCCTTTGATAAGCCCGCGGGAAACTGTGAAAGACAGTTCTGGGTATTGAGGAAAAGTCGGAGGCCAAGCGGGCTTAGGA
>JAZNZL010000176.1:0-1858 GCA_045594925.1 Clostridia bacterium | reverse complement strand
ACTTGTATCTGTAAGAGACATCAGGCTCTCCGCCTTTAACGCGCCGGCTATCTTTGCTGCCGCTGTATCTGCATTTATATTATATACATTCCCCTCGTTATCGCAGCCAATGGTGGATACTACGGGGATATAGCCCTTTTCTAAAACATCAAGTATGGGCTGTGGGTTTATATCTGTGATATTACCAACAAAGCCAAGCTTCTCATTTTTAACCTTTGCACTTATCATATGTCCGTCTATACCGGAAAGGCCTATAGCTTTACCGCCGCAACACTCGATTAAGTTTACAAGGTTTTTATTTATCTTACCTGCCAGCACCATCTGGGCAATCTCTACTGTTTCTTTATCAGTTACACGCAGGCCGTCTACGAATTGAGTTTCCTTGCCTATTTTATCAAGCATATCTGTAATCTCAGGACCGCCACCGTGCACAAGCACAACCTTAACACCGATAAGTCGCAAAAGCACTATATCGTGAACTACTGAATCCTTTAAATCCTCATTTATCATAGCATTGCCGCCATATTTTATAACAACAATCTTACCATTATACTCCTGAATATACGGAAGCGCGTGCACAAGAATTTTTGCGCGTTCTGCATTTGAAATTTTCATATTCAACACCTCAATCAAGTACGGTAGTCACCGTTTATCTTTACATAATCGTATGTAAGGTCACAACCCCAGGCTACAGCACTGAATTCGCCCGAATTAAGCTTTACACTTATGGTAATATCACGTTCAAGCAATACCTCTTTTGCTTTTTCTTCAGAAAAATCTACTCCTGCACCATTTTTACAAACGATTATTTCACCTTTTGGCGAAACAAAAGACACATCAACCTTATTTACATCAACGTCTGCTCCGCTATAGCCTATGGCACACAGCACCCTGCCCCAGTTTGCATCAGCACCGAACATAGCCGCTTTAATGAGTGATGAGCAGATAACTGATTTTGCTACCGTTTTAGCAGTTTTCTCATCTGCTGCACCATCTACTGTGCACTCCAACATCTTTGTAGCACCTTCGCCATCACCGGCTATTGCTTTACAAAGGTACACTGTTACGGTATTAAGTGCCTTCATAAATTTACTGTAATTTTCGTCTTCACAGGTGATTTCCTTATTGCCGGCAACACCGTTAGCAAGAACCACCACCATATCATTTGTGGAGGTATCTCCGTCCACGCTTACCATATTAAAGCTACTCTGTACATCAGTGGAAAGCGCCTTCTGCAAAAGCTCGCTGCTTATTGCACAGTCTGTGGTGATGAACACCAGCATTGTAGCCATATTAGGATGTATCATTCCTGAGCCCTTGGCAATTCCGCCTATTTTACACTCTACTCCGTCTATATCAAAGCTTACAGCTACTTCTTTCTTTACTGTGTCAGTAGTCATTATACCTTCTTCAGCGTATTCGCTGAAATTACCAAGACCCTTTACAAGTGACGGAATACCATCTTTTATGGGAGTTATATCAAGAGGCTGACCTATTACACCAGTTGAAGCAACAACTATATCCACCGGCGAAATACCAAGCTCTCTGGCAATCAGCTCTGATGTCTGCTCGGCTATTTCAATACCGTTTGCATTACAGGTATTAGCATTTCCGCTATTACATATCACAGCCTGTGCCTTGCCGTCTGCAATGTGGCTTTTAGTTACTGCAAGCGGTGCACCTTTTACAAGGTTTGTAGTATACACAGCAGCAGCATTTGCCTTAACTTTACTATATATTAAAGCAAGGTCTCTCTTAGTTTTGTTTTTTCTTATCCCACAGTATACTCCGTTTGCCGCAAACCCCTTTGCCGCACACACGCCGCCTGAAACAAACTCCATATTTTAATCCTCCATTA
>JAZNZL010000175.1:0-12167 GCA_045594925.1 Clostridia bacterium | reverse complement strand
ATGACAATGAAAAAACTATTGGCGATTTTTATGGTAATCTTTATTGTTTTTGCAATCGGTGGGTGTGATTCTGTTTTAAGGATGAAGGATTCCAGTGATATAGAGGTTGTTAATAAGCTGTATGCGTTAAAAGAAACGTATATAGGCGATGCATCCAATGTGCGTGCAATTATAGATTTGGCTAATAACACTCAGTATACGGTTGAAAATATAGAATTAAAGACAGATGCGGCACCATTTCGTATTACTGTTAATTTCATCGTAGACAGCCGTGCTAACTACAGATACATAGATGAAAACGGATTAAACAGAATGTCAGGATTGGTATTTGCATTGGTTGAAAATGCAGATGAAATATTGTATCGGTTTTATGATAGATTTTCTGATAAAGATAATCCTGATGGCGAATTCTTTGCTTGTTATTATACAAGGAATAATCTTTGTGAAAGAATATCAAGTGATAAAATAACAGTTGACTATATTAAAACTTCTGCCGATACAGTCAAAACATTTGAAGAATATTATAAAGCAATAATGTCAACAGAAGTTGCAGAACCGGACAGAGCTTTTTTGGATAAGGTCTATGAGATTATAGGCGATGATTGCGAGATTGCGGGCAATAGCAGTATAGGTGCAGAAATAGAGCTGGATAAATATAATGGAGCTGATTTTGCAGTAATCAGTGAACATCTGCCGCTTGATATCGGAAAATATCAGGGAGCAGGAATAAAGGCACAGCTTATGCTGTATGATATCAGAAATTTTGTAACAAACGAAGTAAGTCAATGCGTGTTTTTGCATTATACACATCCTGACGCGGGTGTTGTTATGATAGAATCGGGTTTTGTTGACCGTAATAGGTATGATAAAATCCTAAAGCTGATTATGAGAGCACAAACCAAATAAAGGAGAATGTGAATATGACTGCAAGAGAAATAATAGCCCAAATCTTTGGCCTTGTAGGACTTGTTATTATAGTATCGTCTTTCCAGTGTAAAAAGAACAGGAATTTTTTCATATTACAGGGGATAGGCAGCTTTGCGTTTGTTTTGAATTTTCTCCTTATATATGCATACGCGGGAGCACTTTTTAATCTGACAAATCTTGTGCGGGGACTTCTTTTTTCAAAGGAAGATAAAAAGGTGTGGAAGCTTTCACTTGTTATTGCGCTTTATACAGTTTGCTTTGCTTTTTCCTCGTTTCTTGCCTGGGGTGACTGGTTTATGATTTTTGTTGCATCACTTCCATTTGTTACTCTTGTTATTATGAGCGTGCTTATGTGGCTGTCAAACGGAAAACATATCAGGTACTTTCAGGTAACGTTGATGTCGCCTGCGTGGATTGTGCATAATATTTTTAATTTCAGCCTTGGAGGAATACTGTGCGAAGCATTTAATATGATTTCAACGGTGGTTTCTCTTGTCAGATACCGCAAAGTAAGTTTTGAAAATAAAAAAGCTTTGATGTTCTCAATAATATTTTTTTAGTTTTGACCGCGCACCGATTAGCGCGGAGTTGACGGGAGTTAAGTTTAATGTTATTATATTAGTGTGCTTCTGCACATCACTTGCAGGAGGAATAAAATGAAAACCAAAATCAGAATTGCGGTGTTCAGCGATACCCATAAAAATATATCCAATGCGATAGACGTTATTATTGCTCAAAAGCCTGACTATGTATTTCATCTGGGCGACCATTCGGAGGATGGGCAGGAGCTTGAGATGCTGTTTGAACGGGTTAAGTTTGTTTGCGTTCACGGCAATTGTGATTGGGCGTGTGCGTCACATGCGCCGGCAGAGCGTTTTTTCGAGCTTGGCGGAGTAAAGATATTTATGTGTCATGGCCATACATACAGTGTAAAAAGCGGAGTGGAATCCTATCTTGCTGAAGCAAGAAAACGTGGTGCAGACATAGCACTTTTCGGGCATACTCATAATCCGCTTTATGACCATCGTGGCGATGTGGCGTTGCTTAATCCGGGCAGTGTTTCCACTTATGGCTGGATTGAGATATCAGAAGGCACATTTTCCGGCGGAATAAAAAGATGTGGCGAATAAATGTTTTGGTATTTAAAAAATTATTTAAATAAAGGTAGTGGTTTTATGGTATGTAATCAGCTGTTTAAAACAATCGATGAGCTAAACGGGCAGTATCTTGATATGCTTGAGGATGTTTGCAATATAGAAAGCCCAACAAACTTTAAAAAGGGTGTTGACGATGTTGGGGCATATTTTCTTGATGTGGCAAAACGTCATAATTGGAAAACAGAGATTTTTAAGCAGGACGTATCAGGAGATGCGGTTTGCCTGACACTAAATCCTGATGCCGACGGCGAGCCTGTAAGCGTTTCCGCCCATATGGATACAGTGCATCCGGTGGGTTCTTTTGGCACACCTGCCGTAAAGCGCGATGAAGAAAACATGTACGGTCCGGGCGTAATGGACTGTAAAGGCGGTGCCGTTGCTGCGCTGATGGCGATGGATGCACTTGAAAAATGCGGATTCACATCGCGTCCCGTTCATTTGATACTGCAATCCGATGAAGAAAACAGCAGTGTCACCAGTGATAAAAAAACCATTGAATATATGTGTAAAAAAGCAGAAAATTCAATAGCCTTTTTGAATTTAGAGGGAAGCAAGGGCGATACTGCGGTGTTGCAGCGTAAAGGAATAATAAGATATTACTTCACAGTGCACGGTAAGGCACTGCACTCATCCCGTTGTGCTGAAGCGTCTAATGCCGTAACGGAAGCTGCTTATAAAATTATCGAATTAGAAAAACTGAAAGACCCTGATGGTATAACCTGTAATTGCGGGGTAATTTCCGGAGGAACCACGCCAAATACTGTTGCTGAAAGCTGTAGCTTTTATGCGGATATACGTTTCACCACTAAGGAAGAATTGGAATCTGTGAAAAAAACAGTTGTCAATGTGGCAAACACTACAACAGTTGAGGGTTGCTCCTGCACGTTAAAAGAAGTAAGTTTCAGACCTGCAATGAGTTTAAGTGATAAAAACGTTGAACTGCTTAAAAAAATGAATGAAATTTATAAAGAAAACGGTCTGCCTGTTTTAACGGGGCGGTTGTGCTTGAGCGGTTCTGATGCGGCTTATATAACAGAATGTGGAATTCCCTGTGTAGATAACCTTGGAACTGAAGGCGGAAACATTCATTCTATTGATGAGTATATAAAACTCAATTCACTGGCTGAATCTGCCAAAAGAATTGCGGCTTTGATATACTGTATTTGATTTAATGTGCTGTAGAGTTAGAATCACTTGGCAGAAATATAAGTAATGTAAATCGATAATCAGGAGGAATATATATGCTTATTAAAAACGGGAATGTACATAATGCTGTTGAAAGAGAACCCTTTACTGCTGATATTCTCATAGCAGATGGTAAAATCAAGGCAATAGGAAAGAACCTGTCAGCTGATGCGGGAGAAGAAGTTATTGACGCGTCAGGTAAGCACATTTACCCCGGTTTTGTAGAAGCTCATTGTCATATTGGTATTGCGGGCAAATCCGGTCAGGGCAAAGATGCTTCTGACCATAATGAACGTAACGATGCTGTTTCTGCGCATTTAAGGGGAATTGATGCAGTAGATCCTTTTGATGAAAATTTTGTAAGAGCAAGAAAAGCCGGTGTCACCACAGTTTGCACAGGTCCCGGAAGCCTTAATGCAATAGGCGGTACATTTGTTGCTATGAAAACAGTTGGCAAACGTGTAGATGATATGGCAATAGAAAAAGAGATTGCTATGAAATGTGCATTTGGTGAGAATATCAAAAGCGGATATGCTTCCAAGAGCGTGTCTACAAGACTTGGTATAGCAGCTGTTATACGTGACATTCTGGCTAAAGCTACCAGATATATGCGCCAGATAGATTTGGCGGGAGATGATGTATCAAAGTATCCGTCATTTGATGCAAAGCTTAATGCACTTCTTCCTGTTGTACGCGGAGAAATGCCCTTAAAGGCACACGCACATCAGGCAAACGATATTTTCACGGCTATACGTATTGCAGAAGAGTTTGGTGTTAAAATGACTCTTGAGCACGTGACAGAAGGCCATTTGATAGTAGATGAATTAGCTGAGACAGGTTTGCCGCTTGCTGTTGGACCTACACTTTCAAATGGTTCTAAATTTGAGCTGAGGAATAAAAGCTGGGAAACCCCTGCTGTTCTTTCAAAAGCGGGCTGTCATGTTTGTATCATTACCGATAGCCCTGTAATAAATCAGGAATATCTTCCAATTTGTGCAGGCCTTGCCGTAAAAGCCGGAATGGATTCCTTTGAAGCTTTAAAGGCTATTACAATTTATGCAGCCGAGCATATCGGTATTGCAGACAGGGTAGGCTCTATCGAGGTGGGCAAAGATGCAGATATCGTTATCGCCGATGGATCACCCTTTGAAATATCCACTACAATAGAAAAAGTGCTTATCGACGGTAAAATCATCGAAGAATGTATGGAATAATTGACGTTTAATCATTTGTGAATTATTTGGTTTTAAAAATATCTATCAGAAACAAAGGAGATAGTTATGGCGTTTTTAGAATTTAATTATTATTCAAAAGCACTGACTAAGCGTGTTACGGTAAATGTGCTTCTGCCTGAGGTTGGCAAAAAAGAGGAAGGCATAGGAATAGGAGATAAAGATGCGTATAAAACACTTTATCTGTTCCACGGCCTTTCAGGAAACCGCACCGACTGGATGCGACGTTCATCTATCGAAAGATATGTTGAAAAATACGGTATTGCCGTTGTTATGCCGGAGGTTGACAGAAGCTGGTATACGGATACCGCGTACGGTGTAAACTATTTTACCTTTGTGGCAGAGGAGCTTCCCAGTGTTTGCAGAGGATATTTTAAAGGAATGTCTGATAAAAGAGAAGACAACTTTGTAGCAGGTCTTTCTATGGGCGGTTACGGAGCATTAAAGGTTGCACTTACCTATCCGGAAAAATTCAGCGGATGTGTATCTCTTTCCGGTTCCCTTGATATTACCCGCAAAAACAGCCCCATAAATCTTCCTGAATTTAAATCTATTTTTGATTTTAATATGGAAAATCCTATTGAGCTTGAGGGTAGTAAGCACGACCTGTATGCTCTTGTGCGTAAAAATCACCAGCAGGGAATAAAATTTCCTAAAATGTATATATGGTGCGGAACAGAGGACCGTCCCGGTCTTTTGGAAGGTAACCAAATCTTCCACGCACTTTTGAATGAGCTTAATATTGAGCACTTTTATAAGGAATCCGAGGGCGACCATTCGTGGCAGTGGTGGGATTTGCATATACAGGATGCACTTCGTTTCCTTTTTGAGTAAAAAGAGGCATGGCCGCAAATATGGATAACTTCACAAGGAAAATTTTAAAATATGAATCCGTCACATCCACTTTTGATAAGCTGCTGGAGTTTGAACCGGAAAACGGCCTTGCTGTTGTAGCCCAAAGGCAGACAAATGGTGTAGGCAGACTTGGCAGACAGTGGCAGTCCGATGACGGCGGTCTTTACTTTTCGTTTTATGTAGACTCCGGTTCCGCTTTGGATAAGCTGCCATTTCTTGCGATAATCTGCGCTCTTGCTGCACAAAGAACATTGAATAGGTATACAGATTGTGCGGTAAAGTGGCCTAATGATATTGTGTCAGGTGGTAAAAAGCTGTGCGGAATACTCACTAAATCTGCCATTTGTAAAGATAACGCGGCATACGTTATGGCAGGTGTAGGTGTTAACGTAAATAACACAGTATTTGCCGATGAACTTAAAAACAGCGCCACCTCTTTAAAGCTTATTACCAATGCCGATTATGATAAAGACGAAATTCTCAAGCGGTTTTTTGATGAATTTGAAGATATATACTTAAATCTTTCAAATGAGCAGATTATATGCCAGTACAGTGAAGTTTGTGTAACTCTCAATAGCGCTGTTGCGCTTCATTATTCAGATGGAACAGTGGTCGAGGGTGTATGTGTAGGCGTGTGCGTTGATGGCACAATAGATGTTGAAACGCAAAATGGTAAGATAAATGTCAATTCAGGAGAGGTTTCGGTAAGAGGTATCTACGGCTACGTATAAATCAGAGGGAATGAGAATGTATAGAGAAATAAACAAAAGAAAAACTAATTTTATATTTGTTGCAGTAAGCTTTGTGGTGCTGGCACTTGTCACATATTTTGTGCTGAAACTTTTACCTGTGGTACGGCTTATAAAGGATGCTGCCTTAATGGCATCACTGGCGGCATTTGTGTTTGTTCTTATAAAGAGCTTTGTTGCTGAATACGAATATGAGCTTAATGATAGGCAGATAATTTTCCGTATGTACTTAGGTGGCAGAGTCCGTTCAGAAATTACGGCAGATATATGCGATTTGATATTGTTTTGTAAAGCGGACGATGACCGTTTGAATGATTTTAAAGTATCTGTAAAGACTATGTGCGTGTTTTCAAACAGAAAATTCGCTGCGCTTTTTAAAGATAACGGAAATTTTGTGAAGGTAGTGTTTGCACCGAGCAAGCATCTTGTTACACTTATAGAAGATAGCATTAAAACACTTTGCGGGGAGGAATAAAAATTGATTACGCAGGTAAAGGACGTAAAAAAGTACGAGGATTTCATATCAAAGCACTATAAATCTCATTTTATGCAGAGTCCTATGTGGAGTAAAGTAAAGGATAATTGGAAGAATGAGATAATTGTAAGCGAGGACGAAGAAGGTAATATCAAAGGCACCTTAAGTATACTCATCAGAAAGGTTCCTTTTTTCAATAGTACCCTTATGTATGCACCCCGCGGACCTGTATGTGATATAGATGACAGAGAAACAATGGCAGAGCTTATAGAGGGCGCTAAGCAGAAAGCCAGAGAGTATAAAAGCTATGTTTTAAAGATAGATCCTGATGTAGAGGCAGAGAATGAAGAATTTGTCAAAATGGCAAAGGAAATGGGTTTTAAGTTCAAAAACGCATCAAAGAATTTTGAAGGCATTCAGCCCAGATTTGTGTTTCGCCTTGATGTAAAGGATAAAACAGAAGAAGAACTTATGGAGATATTCCATTCAAAAACCAGATATAATATCCGCCTTGCAGTAAGAAAGGGTGTAGAGGTCACCGTTGGCACCAGAGAAGACCTTAAAACCTTTCACGATATAATGGTTGTCACCGGAACGCGAGATGAGTTTGTAGTCCGTACACTTGAGTATTTTGAGAAAATGTATGATTGTATGGCGCCTGATAATTTAAGACTCTACCTTGCTCATTATGACGGTAAAATAGTAGCGGGCACACTTGCAATACTCTATGGCAATAAGGTGTGGTATCTGTATGGAGCAAGCTCTAATGATTACAGAAACGTAATGCCCAATTATCTTTTGCAGTTGGAGATGATTAAGTGGGCACTTGAAAATAAGTGCGATATATATGATTTCCGCGGCATATCCGGAGATATTGATGAAAGCAATCCTCTATACGGGCTTTACAGATTCAAAAAAGGCTTTAATGGTAAGTTTACAGAATTTGTAGGTGAGATGGATTATGTATTCTCCCCCTTTATGTATTTTGTGGTAGAGCACGGCGAAAAAATCTTCCGTGAATTGCGAAAGAAAATCTATCTGCTTAAAGGGCAGAAGTAATCGGTGAGTTTTTATGAAACAGTATGTGATAACTAAGAATGATTTGATTCACAATATTGATACTATCAAAGAAAAAGCAGGCACCGCTAAAGTGATAGCCGTTTTAAAAGGCAATGGCTACGGACTTGGTATATGCCAGTTTGCATCTGTGCTGAGAGAGCGCGGGGTAGATTGTTTTGCAGTTTCAGAGGTTGACGAGGCAGTAAAGCTTCGGGATGGCGGTTTTGATTGTGATATTTTGCTTATTACCGCAACGGCGGATGAGGATGATATAAAAGCCTGCGTGGGAATGGATGTAATTCTTTCGGCGGGTTCTGAAACGGTTCTTGAGAGAATATCTTCTGCTGCATCAGAGCTTGATAAGGTTGCGAGAGTGCATCTTAAAGCTGATACAGGCTTTGGCAGATTCGGTTTTTCCTGTGATGATGGTAAAACAGCGGCTGAATGTGTAAAAAGATTCCCCAATATCAGTGTTGAAGGCGCGTATTCCCATTTTTCCTTTTCATTTTCCGGCAAAAGGGAAGATGTGCAAAATCAGTATGATAAATTCATAACCTTTGTAAATGATGTGGAGGAAAACGGAGTACCTCTGGAGCTTAAGCATATATGTAATTCCTGCGCATTTGTTCAGTATCCCGATATGCATCTTAACGCAGTCAGGGTGGGATCTGCACTTCTTGGCAGACTTCCCCTTGAAGGCGATTATAACCTTAAACGGATAGGCTTTATGCGAAGCAATGTTGTAGAGGTTAAAACTCTGCCCAAAGGTCATTTCGTGGGTTATGCCAATACCTATAAGACCAAACGTCAAACAAAAATAGCCGTTGTTCCTGTTGGGTATAAGGATGGCTATGGTGTTGAGAAAAGCCGTGATACTTTCAGGTTTATAGATACACTCCGGTATATGTATAACGATTTTAAAATGCTGGGTAAGAAAAACGCTGTAAATATATGCGGTAAACAGTGCTTGCTTATTGGCAGAATAAGTATGTGTAACGTAATAGCCGATATAACGGATACAGATGTGAAAATCGGTGATGTAGTTGAACTTAACGTTAACCCCTTGTTTTTAAAGGATGATATTGAAAGAGTGTATGAATAATTAAAAGATAAAGTGATAAAGCGATAAAGACTCAAAGTGAGGTGATGGGTATGGGATTGCCGATAAATGATGGTATAAAGAAATACGCAAATAAAAAACGTATATCCTTTTCTATGCCCGGACATAAGGGCAAGCTTTCGGTTGATGCAAAAAACTTAAGTGCACTTGATGTAACCGAGCTTGACGATACCGATAACCTTTTAAACCCCACATCCTATATAAAGGATAGTCAGCAAAAGCTTGCCGAACTTTATAAAACAGTAAGCACACATTATCTTCTTGGCGGCTCCACCTGTGGAATATATACAATGATTTTTCTTTCAGTTGGTGAGGGCGATAAGATAATTGTAGACCGCTTCTGCCATAAATCCGTTATTTCTGCCATTACTCTTTGCGGAGCGGAGCCGGTGTATATAACACCTGCATATAACGGTCAGTTTGGCTTTATAGGCGGTATACTTCCTTATGATGTGGAATGTGCCGTGAAAAATAATCCCGATGCCAAAGCTGTTATAATCACGTCCCCCACATATTACGGAACTGTAAGTGATGTTTCCGCTATTGCGGATGAGGTTCATAAAGCCGGAATGATGCTTCTTGTGGATGAAGCCCACGGCGCGCATTTTCATATATCGGATAAGCTTCCCGCATCAGCAGTAGGGCGCGGAGCTGATATGGTTGTGCAAAGTGTCCATAAAACTCTGGGTGCTTTTTCCGGCGGTGCGCTTTTGCATATAAATAATAAAAATATAGATGAACATACGGTCATCAATACCCTTGCGCTGTTTCAAACGTCAAGTCCGTCTTATGCTAATCTTTGCCTGCTGGAAACCGCTGTTTTTGATAGCTTTAAAATGTCAGATAAGTATAATGCTCTTATAAGCGAGATAGAAAAAAGCCGTGATAAGCTAAATTCTATCGGCAAGGCATATTGGGTGGGTGAGGAGCTTTCAGGAAGCTGCAATATATATGATATGGATAAAACCAGAATAGTCATAAACTTTTCAAAGCTGACTATCACCGGATACGGCGTCGCGGAAATTCTGCGTAATAAATATAATATAGAGGTCGAGATGGCAGACGAAAACAATATTGTTTGTATTGCCACTTGTTATAATAGCCCGTCAGATATTAAAGCTCTTTTAAAGGCAATTGTGTCAATCACTAAGAGTATGTCGCCGTCACGCAGAGAAAATCAGGAATTTAAGTATCTTGTTCCGGATGTTGCCATAAGCCCGAGAAAGGCGTTTCTTTCAGAATCGGAAATTGTTGATATGGCAGTGTCAATAGGAAGGGTAAGTGCGGTAACTGTATGTAAATATCCACCTGGTATTCCCATTCTTGTTCCCGGCGAGAGAATAACCACAGAGCATATAAAATCCATTACATCCACTGAGGATAAAGGCGGAACTGTAACAGGCACAAGAGAAAACCATAGAATAGATGTTTTAAAATAAATTTTCAAAAAAGTATAGACATATTAAAAAAAACGTGTTATAATGATTCCCGTCGGTTGCTCTTTTGGATAAAAAGAGCGAAGATGCTGATGTAGCTCAGTAGGTAGAGCACTACATTGGTAGTGTAGAGGTCACCGGCTCGATTCCGGACATCAGCTTATGAAAGCGTGCTGAATTTTCAGCACGCTTTTTTTATGCAAAACCCTTGCATAAACGTAATGTTTTGTGTATAATTAAAATGATGCTTAATTTGGGCAGGTGTGCCCATATATAAAAAGAAAGGGGCGGGAATATGAAAACCGTTGCTGTTTATACAAACGATAAAAAAGACGGCGATTTTTCTGTAACGAAGCGAGTGCTTGATTGTCTTAGCGGTAAGTGCAGTGTTGTTACGCCCGGAGATTGTGCCTCTTTTGACGAAATGTGTGCCAAAGCAGATGCGTTGATAGTTCTCGGAGGAGACGGAACGTTGCTGCGCACATCGAGGAAAGCCAGCAGACACGGGCTGCCGGTTTTGGGGATAAATATGGGTAAGGTAGGATACCTTGCAGAGATCGAGCCGGAAAAGATAGAGGAGAGTCTGCAGCGTTTTCTTGATGGCAAATATAAAATAGAAGAACGCTTTATGATAAAGGCAGAGATTAACCGTGGCGGCAGAGTGATAAAAAAATATAACGCACTTAATGATATAGTGGTTTGCAGCAGCTGGTTTAAAAAGCTGGTTTCAATGGATTTGTATGTGGATGACGGTTTTGTTGCGTCTTATGATGCTGATGGGATTGTTGTAGCAACACCTACGGGTTCAACAGCGTATTCACTTTCGGCCGGCGGACCTATTACTGACAGTGGAATGGAGCTTATGATAGTAACGCCTATTTGTGCACATACATTGTCATCAAGACCGGTCATAGTTCCTGCAGATAAAAAAATAACTATAGAGGTTAAAAAGAATAAGAACAGAAAGTCAGCGCTTACAGTTGACGGTCAGGATACTGCAGAGCTTGAAGCAGGAGATAAGCTTGAGATAAGCGCGTCACATATAAAGGCAAAGTTTATCCGTATTAACGGAATGAACTTTTATGAAATACTGAGAAAAAAATTAAGTAATTGAGGTAACGAGAGCTATGTCAAAACTTGACAGACAGGAAAGAATACTTAATCTTATAAAGCATAATAACATATCCACCCAGACAGAGCTTACGGAAAAGCTGGTAAACGCGGGATATAATGTAACACAGGCTACAGTTTCGCGTGATTTGCAGGAGCTTCGTGTGGTAAAGACTGTAGATGATAACGGACAGTATAAATACGAAGTTCCAAAGGAAGATTCAAAAACCGGTGATGACAGACATGAGGCAGTTTTGAGGCAGTGTTTGGTAAGCGTGGATTGCGCGGTGAATATTGTTGTTTTAAAAACCATGACCGGCGCAGCACAGGCTGTTGCATATGCGTTGGATATGTATGTTATGGAAGAGGTTCTCGGCACAATTGCCGGAGACGATACAATTATGATGGTAGTACGTAATGAACACAGTGCTAAAAGCGTATGCGTTGATTTAAAAAGATTCTTAAACCGATAGAATTGATTTTGCTTGTAACAGATTATAATGGAGGTGAGGCACGTGCTCAGCAGATTGTTTATAAAAAATGTAGCTGTAATAGAGAACGCTGAAATAGAGTTTGGTGCGGGCTTTAATATACTCACCGGTGAAACGGGCGCAGGTAAATCTATTATTATAGATTCGTTAAATATGCTCAAAGGAGAACGTGCCGGCAAAGATGTTATCCGTAGCGGCGAGCAGAAAGCCAGAGTAGACGGAGTGTTTTCTGTTGATGAGGGAACAGCCCGAGTTATAAGTGAAGAATTTGGTATTGAAATTGAAGATAATGAGCTTGTGATTTCACGTGAGATAAACGCAGAAGGAAAAAACAATATCCGTGTTAACGGTATGCCGGTAATTGGTGCAGT
>JAZNZL010000174.1:0-12043 GCA_045594925.1 Clostridia bacterium | reverse complement strand
AATGTTTTAGAAGCAACACCTGAAGATTTGATGTCAATACCTGGAGTGGGGAAGAACACTGCTGCATTACTTACTTTAATGCGTTCCATATGGGAGTACAAAAATACAAAACTTTACGACAAAAGAATATACTTAGATAGTTCTATTAAAATCTGCAGATTTTGTCTTAAATATTTTTCAGAACATGTTAACGAATCAGCAATTATGCTTTCAATGGACCATAATGGAAGATTAAAACAAGTTACTACTTTAAGCAAGGGAACAGTAAGTCAAACAGCAATTTATATAAGCCAAATTTTAAAGAAAGCATTATTACTAAATGCTGCTACAGTCGTTATTGCTCACAATCATCCAGGAGGAAAGGCTCAGCCATCAGCTCAGGATAAAATTATGACTAAAAAAATATATGATGTCTTAAATGAGGTCGATATAATGTTGCTTGACCACGTTATTTGCGATAATGAATTTTTTACAAGTTTTAGGGAATGTGGATTTTTCAATGAGATGAATTTACGCTAACGGAGGACTATAGTTATGGTATACGTATTTTTGGCAAATGGGTTTGAGGAAATCGAGGCACTTGCTTTTGTAGATATCCTGAGAAGGGCAGATATAGATGTAAAAACTGTTTCCATATACGATTATAAAAGCGTAACTGGTTCCCACGATATAACAGTAATTTCGGACATAACATTAGATGATGTAAACAAAAATGATATGCAAGCAGTTGTTTTGCCTGGAGGAATGCCTGGAACATTAAATTTGAATGAATGTGAAATGGTAAAAGATTTGATTTTGTATGCATACAATAATGATAAATATATAGGTGCGATATGCGCTGCGCCTATGATTTTGGGCGAAATGGATTTGCTAAACGGCAAGGACGCAATTTGCTATCCGGGTTTTGAAGAACATCTTTTAGGCGCAAATATTGTAAACACAAAAGCTGTTGTATCCGGTAAAATTATAACTTCAAAAGGAGCTGGAGCAGCAAGCGATTTTGCTCATTCATTTATAACACACTTAAAGAATAAAGAAACAGCGGATAAAGTAATTTCGTCAATGCAGTATTAAAAAGCTATTATAAACCCGTTATTTCAATAGGTGAGCATTATGAAGCCGAATAGTTACGTCGTGAAATATAAATTTCACGACGTAGGAGAGGCTGGAAAGGAGGATAAATGCCAGAGATTAAAAATAAAGATATCCCTCAGGTTCTCGCTGATTATCTCAGTTATATGACCGTGGTTAAGGGAAAATCAATCAATACTGTAAACCAGTACTGTTATGATTTAAAAAACTTTCTGAATTATGTCAATTGCAAGTTTAATAATCTTGATTTAAATACTACTAAATTAACCACTAATTTTGACAAAAACCTGCTTAAAAAAATTACGTTAAGTGATTTGTATGATTACACTGCTTATTTATACAATAACCATTCAAATAACGATAATTACATTGCCAGAAAGGTTTCTTGTTTAAAATCTTTTTTTGGATATTTGACGGTTAAATCTGATTTACTTGATGGAAATCCTGCTGAACATCTTGAGAGGCCAAAAATCAAACAGCGTTTACCTAAATACCTCTCCCTCGACGAAAGCATTAACTTTTTAAAATCTATTGACGGTCAATTCAAAGAACGGGATTTTGCAATGTTTGTTATTTTTTTAACATGCGGATTGCGTGTGTCTGAGCTTACCGGTATAAATATTAAGGATATAAATTATTCTCAGCGTTCCCTGCGTGTGATTGGCAAAGGTAATAAGGAACGTTTTGTATTCCTTAATGATATGTGCATAAAGGCTATTGAAAGCTATATGCTTGTAAGACCTAACGAAAACCTTGTTGGTGATGCTCGTAACGCTCTTTTTATAAGTAGTAAAATGTCAAGAATTACCCCGCGTTCTGTTGAAAGAATTTGTAAAAAATATTTTGAAGCTGCGGGCGTTGATGCCGAAAGATTTTCTCCTCATAAATTAAGGCATACTGCAGCAACAATTATGTATCGGGATGGTAACGTTGATATTAGAACCTTGCAGGAGATTTTGGGACATTCAAATTTAGCAACTACTCAACTATATACCCATATTAAAAATGATGATATGAAAAGTGCTGCAGAGAATAATCCACTGAGCAAAATAGAAATAAATGATTAAGGTAGGGAGTATACATCTGGTATACCCCCTACTCTTTTTTTACTTTTTACCTTTAGATTTAAAAATCAATGCGGCGAAGTAACCGAAAAGTATTGCAGCAGTAATACCCCCCGCCGTAGCTGTAAGACCACCGGTAAGCACTCCCAAAAACCCGATGCTGTCTACAGCTTTTTTTACACCATTTGCAAGTGAATATCCAAACCCTATAATGGGAACCGTGGCACCAGCGCCGGCAAAATCCACTAATGGTTTATAAACACCTAAAAAGGTTAAAGCAACACCTGAAACCACGTATAAAACCATAATTCTTGCAGGTGTCATTTTAGTTTTATCAATTAAAATCTGAGCGACAACACATATAAGGCCGCCTACCCAAAACGAATTTAAAATCTGTATCCAATCCATAATTTTCTCCTATGATTCAATAGCAACGCAATGGGAAATTCCCATAATAGGATCGCCTTGTTGTGCGGTAGTGGTACTCATTAACGCACCTGTGGGTATAAAGAGGATTCTATTGAGCTTTTTCTCTTTTAACTGTTTGTAAAAATATCCGCAAAAGACACTTCCGCTACATCCACAGCCACTTCCGCCTGCTTTGGTACCTTGTTCTATATCATCGTAAATCATCATTCCGCAATCGGAATAGTTTTTTGTAATATCAATATCTTTTTCCTTCAAAAAATCTATTAAAATACTGGCTCCAACTGAGCCCAAATCGCCTGTTATAATACGATCATAATATGATACATCTCTTTTTGTATCCTCAAAATGCTGATAAATGGTATCTGCGGCTGACGGTGCCATAGCGGCTCCCATGTTGTTTGCATCGACTATTCCCATATCCACTATTTTGCCAGTTGTAATATGAGTGATTTTGGGCGCATTTGCATTCTTTGATGACAGTACTACTGCACCACTGCCGGTGACTGTCCATTGAGAAGTAGGTGTCCTTACCCCGCCATACTCCAAGGGGAACCGGAACTGTCTTTCCGCTGAACAAAAATGACTTTCTGTTGCTGCTACACAGTAATCAGCAAAGCCTCCATCTATTATCATTGAAGCTAACGACATACTTTCGCCCATTGTAGAGCAGGCACCAAAAAGGCCGAAATAAGGAATATCAAATTTTTTAATTCCAAATGCGCTTCCTACACATTGGTTTAACAAGTCTCCAGAAAAAATGTACTGAATTTCTTCTGGTGTCTTTCCGGAATTATTCAACGCACCTGATATGGTGTCACATACTAAGCGTGATTCTGCTTTTTCCCAGGATTTTTCACCGAGCATATCGTCGTCATATATATTATCAAAATATCTTGACAATGGCCCTTGGCCTTCTTTTACGCCAACCGAAGAATATGCACCTATAATTCCGGGACATGTTTTCAGCTCTACAGTTTGCTTGCCAATATGTTTGTCCATAGATATTCTCCTTATTGAATTATAAAATATATTACTCCGCAAATGACAGACGAAATTACTCCAAACACTATTACCGGACCAGCTATGGTAAAAATTTTGGCTCCTAATCCCATAATATAGCCTTCAGTTTTAAACTCCATAGCGGAAGATACTATAGAATTAGCAAATCCTGTAATAGGAACAATTGTACCGCCTCCTGCGTATTTTGCTATATCGTCATATACATTTATACCGGTTAAGAATGCACCGACAAATATTAAAGTGATAGACGTAAGCGTAGAGGCTGTTTCTTTTGAAAAACCTTTGCTTGTGAAGAAAATATTTATAAATTGACCTATTAAGCAAATTAACCCGCCTATCAGAAAAGCAAGAACACAATCTTTTGTTGTGGAGGAATTAGGACTTTTTCCTTTTACATATTCTTTATATTGTTCGTTTGTCATATTAAATTGCATCTGTATATTACCTCCTTATGGTACACAAAGGTTTTATTATATTTAGGTACTGTAACTACATCGTGATAAATCATAACAAACCCGAGCAAAGCTATTGCAATTGCCAATGTTGCAAAGGTTATATGGATTGCTTTAATTTTCATAATTTAGTTCCCTTCTAAAAATTTTCTGTTGTAATGTTATTATTTTTAGAAATAAAAACAAATATGTATGAAAAATTCAACAAAAAAACACCGTTAAAACGGTGTTTTAATAAAGCTTAATGCAGGCAAATATTACAATGATGACAGAAATCAACTTTATCAGTAAAGATTTCTTTAATTGTTTTTATCAGATCGTCCGTTGCAAGGTCTGCTCTGCAGTGAATAGTAATATGTTTTGGAGCAAGCGAAACTAAATCGTTAACAACCAGATATGAATTATCATTTTCCAATGTGGAAATTTCGCAGTGAGTATGGTCGAGCAGATCCTTACTTATGGGATTGGCATTTTTATCAAGCAAAAGATGTTTGCCGTTTCTTCGTATAAGAAGATTGATTTCGTCAAAGGTGGACTCTTGTATATCAACAAAAAATCGAAGAAATTTCACGAAATCGCGATACCTCTGTTGTTCTATAAATTCGTCAATTGCAAAATCTATTTCATCATCAAACAAATCAAGAAAATTTTTCATTCTAAACAGAACAAAACCTCCAAGATGAATATGTTTGTTTATCGTGATAAAATCTTTTATTAAAGATACTATGTGGTCAGTATCGGCATATTTCAAAACAGAATGTATAATTTCTTTTCTATACTGTTGGTCAATGGCAATATAATTAGACTCAATAATAGCATCAGCATAATTATTAAGATAGTTGAGCTTTATAATTTCTGCAAGAACGTTGCTTACAGCACCAATAGAGCGCTCATCGTAATCAAATTGGTAACATACGTTATCTGATAAATCAAATTTATGTTCTGTCATACTTGATACATAAAAAATTTTTTCATCTTGAAGACTGTCAATCAAATCTGTTGCATCAGGAAATTGTTTTTTATCAATTTCAACAGTAAAACACAACGCGTTCACTTCCCTCCAAAGGTAGTATACGCTAAACGGATAGTATTATACAGATAAAGAGTCGTCCAAAGAAATAATTGTACCCAAATCCATTAAGCGCTGTTTAGACAGGGAGATGCAATTAACATTATATCTTGAACAGAATTCAGTTATCTCAAAAAAATCAGGATGTTCACTCAAGTTTCCACAAAAAGCCAGGGTGTTATTGTTCAGCCTGCCGGATGCACCGCCAATGAAGCCTTCGGACCAGCCAAAAATATCTATATTTCCTTTTGAAATCAGCAAAACATCTATATCCTTTACATCCTTAAGCTTTTTATAAATTCCATTGTCTGATGTTATTACTGCATTATTTGATACACAGCATATATTACATTTACTATACCCCTGTGATACAGAAATACAATCAACACCAGAACTTATTAACTTATTTTTAACAATTATATCAGTATAATCAAAATTATGAATCGCATAGTCCCCTATCCACGCTACATTATATGCAATATCCATAGGGTAGTTACTGTATAAATGAGTATAACCGCACACGAGGTTGATATTGAAACCAGAAAGTGCGGTTTTGTAATACTCAAAAGCTTCCGGGATGCATACATACGTATTATCCGGAAGCTTGCAAATTTGCATATCAGGATGCCCAGACAGAGGAGCATCTACCTGCTTGCAATTATGGCTCAATATAGTCTTATAGCCAAGATTATTAAGGTTTTTAATAATTTCTTGATTCGCTCTGTAATCAATAATTACACATTTCATATTTAATCCTTTACAGCAGTTATATATCCACTGATTTTTTCAGTTGTACGCGGCACTGCATCTTTAGAGTTCTTCCAGTCTTCATTTGCAAATCTGAAATCAAATTTTTTAGTAAACCAGGTTATATCTTCCTGTATTCTCGATAAATTATTGCTTTCAATATCATATATAACAGAATAAAACTCAGAAAGCTTGCTTCCGGACAAAACCTTATCTGCACAAGCTAAAAGTTTTATAAAATGCGGAAAACAAAAGCCTTTGGTGTTTTTAAACTTTGTCCTGAACTCATCTTCTTTTTTGTATAATACTAAAATGTTACTAATAAACTTTTCAGTAATATTTTCAAGCTTATCACATATTACGCAGCTGTTGCTGATGCGTTCGTATCTTTTAACAGCATCTTCTACGGTTGAGTCCTTTTTAAAAACTGATTTTTTCTGTAGTTTAACCGCTTGGGCATCGACATCTATGAATTTTCTCATTTCAGCCAAATGCGTCTCTAAAACAAGAGCCATACTCAATTTGTTTTCATTATTTAAGAGCATCGAAAAATGATGATTGCAAAAACCATTCTCGTTGGTGCGTATTCTTTCATCAGGCTCCATCATACTTGCTCCGAGAGTGTACTCCACAAGATTTTTTTCTTCTTGGCGGATATATTCGCACACAGGGCATTCGCAATCTTTATCAAAAGCATCATTTATAGGTATAGTATAGATATGTTCTTTCATATAAAAACCTCTTAAATCAATCCTTAGATAGTATTATAAGCAGAAGACCATTTTCAACGCTGATTTCTGCTTCATCGTCAACGAATTCATTGCTGATTCCCCGTGAGTCCCCCTGCACAAGCGAAGAACCTTCAAGCGGATAATAAAGACCTTTTGCTGTTATATTGTAAGCAATCGGAGAAATCGGAATTATAGAAAGTTTAAAGCCTTCTTTTTTCTTTGTTTTAAAAATGCTATCAGTAATATAAATAATATTTTTTTCAGAAAAAACACTGCCAACAGCATTATTCTCGTGAATATAAGCAAGATGAAAAACATTTGATAATTCGTGATCCACTCTGCCGCCAAGAGCAGCAAAAAGCGTTATGTAACTACACCCATTCTCCAGTGCGTAATCTATACACATTTGGGTATCAGTAGCATCTTTCTCAATTGGATGTTTAAAAAACAACGTGTTTTCGAAAATAGGATTATGTCTTATCTTTTCAAAATCGCAAGAATCAAAATCACCAAAAAAAACATCCGGTCTTATATTCATCTTAATTAAGTGCCTGATTCCGCCATCAGCGCAAATTATAAGGTCATACTTCGCAATTTCGCTACTTATCAGCTCATAATCATCTATTACACCGTTACAAATCACCGCAGCCTTCAAGCGTCATTACCTCTTTTAATAAATTCTTTGCATCTCTCTGTTACGTCGTCTGCAGAAAACACAGAGGAACCGGCAACTATAATATTAGCACCTGCATCAATAACGTCTCTTAGATTATCAAGGTTTATTCCGCCGTCCACCTCAATATCCATCTCAGGACATTTTTCTCTGACATAACGTATTTTATCTACGCAATCACTTATAAATTTTTGACCGCCAAATCCGGGATTTACCGTCATTATAAGAACCATATCCACAAAATCCAGATACTTATCAATAAGGCTGATGTCAGTTGGCGGATTTATCGAAACAGCAAGCTTCTTGGCGTATGATTTTACTATCTCGCAAAGCTTTTCAATATCAGGTTCTACTTCGGCGTGAACAGTTATAATATCAGCGCCAGACTTCAAAAAAGATTCAGCATATTTAAGTGGATCAGTAATCATAAGGTGCACATCTAAAACCTTATTAGATACCTTATTTATCGCTTCAACCATACAAGGTCCAAAAGTAATATTTGGCACAAAATGTCCGTCCATAACGTCAATATGAAGATACTGAGCGCCGCCTTTTTCTACTTTTCGAATATCTGCTTCAAGATTTGAAAAATCTGCAGACAAAAGTGACGGAGATAAAATCATTTTGAATAACACTCCTTATTATTTTTTAAAACGTTATAGAAATCAATATAGTTTTCATATCTGCTTTTGTGGATTTCACCATCTTGAACAGCATTGATTATCCCACAATGCTTTCCTCCAAGGTGAGCACATCCGGTAAATTTACAATTATCTGTAAAATTCGAAAATTCAACAAAATATTTCTGCAACTCATCAGGCTCAATAGACGGAATTTCAAGCATACTGAACCCCGGTGTGTCAGCAATATAGGTGCAGGAATCGTAAGGAAACAGCTCTATATGGCGTGTAGTGTGTCTTCCTCTGTTAAGTTTTTTGCTCACGTCCCCGGTTTCAAGATTTAAATCCGCGAAGAATTCATTTAAAAGACTAGATTTGCCAACACCTGAAAAACCAACAAAGGCGGTGGTTTTTCCATGAATATAAGACGTTAAATCTTCGATTCCTGAATGAGTGTAGGTGCTTGTTTCAACCACTGTATACCCAATATCCCTATAAATTTTAGCGATTTCGCTATAATCACAGGATAAATCGCACTTGTTTAAGCAAATTATCGATTCAATATCATTTGATTCCGCAATAACAAGCATTTTATCAATAAATTTTAAGTCAGGAGAAGGGTTTTTGACGGCGGGTACAATTACAAAACAATCAACATTTGCAATTGGAGGTCTTATAAAGGAATTTTTTCGTGGCATAACAGATACAACACTTCCGCTGCCATCACTCAATTCATCAATTTCAACAATATCACCCGGTAACGGTTTGATGGCTTTGTTTCTGAATATACCTCTTGCGCGACATTCTACTAACCTGTCTGGGGTTTTAACATAATAAAATCCGCCGATACCCTTTGTTATAATGCCTTCTGCCATATCAATTACCAAAATCTACGTTTTGAGATGCCACTTTGGCACCATCAATATAGATTTCAAAATTTACAACTCCGGTTCCGGAAACAGTTTTTGCAAAATCTGCATTTTCTTTTGGTTTATGTTTGCCTTCGTAAATCTTAGAGCCATTAGATGTGATTTTCACGGTTACTTCATCTTTATCTGTTGGCAAAGTAATAAACAATGTTTTCTGCTTCTTTTCTGTTGATGGTTTTACTGAATTACCGTCATCATCAGAGTCTCCTTCACCATTACTTAGCACCAGATCTACAGCAGTTTTTTCTTCAACAGAATCTCCGCCGGATACGCTTTGTGATATTACTGTGTCTTTCGCTTTAGAAGAATTTTTGTATTCAAATTCGCCTAAAGAAAGATTTTCCTGCTCAATACGTCTTTTGGCTTCGGCTTTGCTCATACCTATAAGGTTTGGCATAACAACCGTGTTGTCCCCTACTCCGTCACTAACATACAGAGTAATGGTGTCGCCGCTATTTACCAAAGCACCGGTTGCCGGATAATGTGAGATTATATGGTCTTTAGCAATACTGTCATTGTTTACACGTTCTATTAAAACTTCAAAACCTAAAGCTTTAAGTTCGCTTTCAACATCTTCGAATTTTTTATTTTCATAATTCTTGATTTTAGCACCAACATCGCCACCTGCGATAGTTATATCAATTGAGTTGGCCCCCTTAACAAGTCTGCCCGCTTTAGGATACTGTTCAATAATAGTTCCGGGTTCTGAATCAGAGTCTTCGGTATTAGTTTTTCCAATTGTAAAGTTAGTGTTTTTAATAAGCTCTTTAGCTTCTTCAACGGTTTTTCCTACAAGATTGGGGACCTCTACTTCCTGATTACTGAAGCTGGTTAAAAATCCAAATGGTTTAAAATCAGGGAAAATCATATTCGCAGCAAACATTGAAAGAAGAAAAACTATTATTGCCGATGTAATTATAGCACTGACAATGGTCTTTTTATCACTTTTTGAGATTTTCTTTTTAGATGGTTTCGAAGTGGTTTCTTTCTTATCATCTGTATTTACCAAGTGGTCAATTTTTACAGCAGGAATTTTCTTTGTAACTTCATCTAAGTAATCATCTTTGCTTTTAAGCTCTATAACAACAGATTCAGGGTCAGATAAAACGCTCTGCAAATCCTCAAACAGCTCAGTAATTGTGGCATATCTGCCTGATAAATCTTTTGACATAGCCTTTAAGACAATAGAAGAAACTGTTTCTGGTATTCCGTCAATAATTTCGCAAGGAGGTACAGGGGGCTGTTCAATCTGCTTCATAGCTACTGCGACAGGTGTATCTCCGTCGAAGGGCACTTTGCCAGTGAGCATCTCATACATAACAACACCAAGCGAATATATATCGCTTCGCTCATCAACATAACCTCCTCGAGCTTGCTCGGGAGAAAGATAATGTACGGAACCCAAAACATCTCCGTCAACAGAAATAGTAGAGCCGGAGGAAACTCGAGCAATACCAAAATCAGTTACTTTTATATTGCCATCTTCAGCAATTACAATGTTTTGCGGCTTTATGTCTCTGTGGATTATATGTTTTTTATGGGCCTCAGAAAGAGCATCTGCAATTTGCATAGCGATCTTTACAGTTTTTTTCCATTCAATTGGACAGTTATACTTTATATACTCTTTTAATGTTTCGCCTTCCGCAAATTCCATTACAATAAAATTAGTGTCACCATCTTTGCCTACATCATAAATAGACACAATATGCTGATTGGTAAGTGAGGCAGCAGATTGTGCCTCTATATTAAATCTTTTAAGAAATTCATCACTACTGTCAAGATCATCACGAAGTATTTTAACAGCAACAGTTCTGTTAAGCAATAAACATTTCGCTCTATAAACCACTGCCATTCCGCCGGAGCCAATTTTTTCCAAAAGTTCATATCTTCCGCCTAAAATTCTACCGTTCATTAGTTACACCTCATATCATCAAAGTTTAGCCGCGGTAACAGTAATATTATCGCGACCGCCTGCATCGTTTGCTTTCTCTATAAGTACAGAAACAAATGTGTCGAGATCAGAGCTGTTTTCATATATATCAAGAATCTGTTTATCGTCAAGCATATTGGTAAGACCATCACTGCAGAGTAAAACTAAATCTTCTTTTTGCAAATCGAGTTCAAAAACATCTGCAATTACAGTTTCCTTTGTACCAACAGCTCTTGTTATAAGGTTTTTATTAGGATGTGTGCGCATATCTTCAAGCTTGATTTTACCGCTTTCAAACAATTCCTGAACAACAGAATGGTCTCTCGTTATTTGCCTGATTTCACCGTTTCTTATAAGGTAAGCTCTGCTGTCACCTACATTTACAATATATCCTTTGTTCTCATCCGCATAAAAAACAACCAATGTGGTTCCCATACCGGAAAGATCATCATCTGTTAAAGACTTTTTGTAAATAAAGCTGTTTGCTCTTTCCACACATTTAGTAAGTGTTTCAACAATGCTTTTTGATGAATTTATCTTTTCCAATGTTAATGCAGACTGCACTGTCTCCACTGCACATCTGCTGGCTTCGCTTCCGGCTTTATGGCCGCCCATACCATCAGCTACTGCCATATATGTAACTTTATCATTACACACACAGTAACTGTCTTCGTTTACTGAACGCACCAAGCCTTTATCTGTTCCCGAAGATATATTCATTCATACCACCTCGTTTCTGTTTTTGTTTGCTCTCCTTAATTGTCCGCAGGAAGCGCTGATGTCACTGCCAAGCTCTCTGCGTATTGTAGCGTTTACACCTTTTGATTCCAGTATTGACTTAAACTTAAATATTGCAGATTTATCCGGCTTAACAAATTGATTTTCTTCAACGTTATTAACCGGAATGAGATTAACGTGACACAACATATTATTTACTTTATCCGCAAGCATCAAAGCGCATTCAGCGGAATCGTTCACACCTTTAATAATAGCATACTCAAAGCTGATTCGTCTACTGTTATTTTCAATATATTTTTTACAGGCCTCCAACAATTGGTCGATACTATATTTATTAGCAACAGGCATTATTTGTTTTCGTATACTGTCAGATGGCGCGTGAAGAGAAATTGACAAAGTTAAGGGGAAATTATATTCACTTAATTTGTAAATTTTATCCACAAGTCCGCAGGTGGAAAGAGAAATATGACGATATCCTATATTAAGCCCATTTTCATCATTGACATTTTTCAAAAACTTAATAACATTATCAAAGTTGTCAAGTGGTTC
>JAZNZL010000173.1:0-2428 GCA_045594925.1 Clostridia bacterium | reverse complement strand
GCTTCTTCCCATTTTTTCGAGGGTCCGACGAAGCTCCGGCTGAAAAACTATAAGCAGTGCTATGAGTCCTACCTGCATTACATTTACAAGTATGTAATTGATGGAATTAAGCTGCAACCATCGGGATATTTGAGTGCCGACCAAAAGGATTACTATCCCCTTTACCAGCTGAGCAGCCATAGTTTCACGTACAAGCTTGATGCCTTTATATATGAGATATGCCACGATGAGAATATCAAAAACATCACGCAGGCGGAACATTCTAATATTATTAAGCAAATCCATAAATGCATTCATCTATTTATACCTCCGTTTATATATTCTGTCGCATTCGCTCATACGCCATTACAGCACCAGCCACCGCTGCATTTAAGGATTCGGCTTTCCCTAAAATCGGTATTTTCACAAGCTCGTCGCTTAAGCCTATTATTTCCTCAGTAATGCCATTGGCCTCATTACCTATAACAACAGCACATCTGCCTTTCAAATCCGCATCAAACACAGAACACTCCGTCTGCAACGAGCCTGAAATGATTTTTATACCTGTTTCTTTCATTTTATGTACCGCTGTCCGCCGGATATCATCAAAATAAATCGGAATATTGAAAATACTCGCCATAGTAGATCGTACTACTTTTGGATTATATACATCCACACAGTTTTGAGAAATCACAATCCCGTCTACGCCAAAAGCATCTGCTGTACGTATAATTGTGCCCATATTACCGGGGTCCGAAACACCATCAAGGTAAAGATAAAAGCAGCTTGCTTTATCATCAGGCACAAACTTACCGTTTTCTGCCATATTAACCACTGCCATAACACCTTGAGAGTTTACAGTTGTTTTCAATGCCGAAAATGCTTTCTGAGAAACCTCATAGAGCTGTATACCAACTGCCTCAACAGAGGGAACTCCCTGCTCCACAAGAATATACTCAATATCTGCACCCAGACAAACAGCATCTGCAACAAGGCGTCTGCCCTCTATGACAAACTGCCTGTGCTCTTTCCTACCGCTTCTGTCAAGCAGCTTTTTAGTATGCTTTATTATTTGATTTGATGTGCTGTCTATAAACATACATTTCATCCTTTTTCTTCTTTACATACTCATACAGTTTGATTGTACCATACTTTTTATGCAATTGCAAACAAAAAAGCACTGCATATATAAAATACAGTGCTTTTGTATACTGACTATTTAATTATAAAGCAGCCTTTGCCTTCTCTACAAGTGCTGTGAATGCAGCGGGATCTGCAATTGCAATCTCTGAAAGCATTTTACGGTTCATATTGATACCTGCTTTTTTAAGGCCATTCATAAACTGTGAATAGTTAATACCATTCATCTTCGCAGCTGCGCTGATTCTGGTAATCCACAATCTTCTGAAATCTCTCTTTTTCTGCTTTCTGCCGATGTATGCATACACCAATGATTTCATAACAGCCTGTTTCGCTGTTCTAAACTGCTTACTCTTTGCTCCTCTATATCCTTTAGCGAGCTTTAATACTCTTTTACGTCTTTTTCTTGTGGCTAATGCGCCTTTTACTCTTGCCATCTCAGTTTACCCTCCGTTCCTTATTTCAAAATCATTCTCTTGATTGTAGCCTCATTCGCCGGTGACAAATATGCTGTCTTTCTGAGGGCTCTTTTTCTCTTTGTGGGCTTCTTGTTAAGAATGTGGCTTCTATATGCCTGTGCACGCTTAACCTTACCGCTTTTTGTTACTTTAAATCTCTTTGCACTTGCTTTATGCGCTTTTAATTTTGGCATTTTTCTTTCCCCTTCCAAATTTTATTTTAAGTAATTGTTTATTTAGGCGATACTACCATAAACATATTTCTGCCTTCAAGTTTCGGATTCTTCTCTACATTTCCGTTTTCTGCTATCGCTTCAGTGAATTTATCAAGCAAATCCTTACCCAGCGATGTGTGATGCATCTCACGGCCTCTGAATCTTACGGTAATCTTAACTTTATCACCGGATTTAAGGAATTTTATAATATGGTTTACCTTAGTATTAAAATCATGAACGTCTATAGACGGAGAAACCCTGATCTCTTTAATGCTGACTACTTTTTGATTCTTTTTGGCTTCTTTATCCCTCTTAGCAAGCTCAAACTTATACTTGCCATAATCCATAATCTTACATACCGGCGGTGTAGCCTGCGGAGCAATTTCCACCAAATCAACACCTGCCTCAGCAGCCTTCGCCAAAGCCTCAGATATAGACACTATACCAAGCTGCGAACCGTCTGTATCCACCAAACGCACCTGCTTAACCTTTATCTCTTCGTTAAGCAACAATTCCTTACTACTGATAATAAAGCACCTCCTAAAAATGTCCGCAAAAAAAGCGGGCGTACATAATCCGCCCACTTACCGAAAATACAATAAGTATTAACCTTACCGATACCTTTAAACCGTAAGG
>JAZNZL010000172.1:0-2886 GCA_045594925.1 Clostridia bacterium | reverse complement strand
ATTATCGGTGTAGCGGCAGTGATAGTGCTTGTAAGTATGGTAGACGGTATGAAGAAAGATATTGTTGAAACCTTTGAGAGTATGGGCACAAATCTTTTAACAGTTTCTATACGCGGCAGAGGCGGAAACAGATCAGTATCTGCAGAGCAGATGCAGGAGCTTGTGGACGAAAACCCTGAGGTTTTGGCTGCGATGAGTCCAACCGTAACAGTAGGAAACGCCACTATAAAGTATGAGAGGAATAATGTAACCTCCAGCTGTATGGGTGTTAATGAGTATTATGAGGAGATACGTAACAGCAAGGTAGATAAAGGCAGAAACATATCCTATATAGATGTGGAAACACGTCAGCGTAACTGTGTAATAGGCACATATATCCAGAAAGAACTGTTCGGTAACGACGATCCCCTTGGGCAGACTATAAAAATCAACAATATGGAGTTTCAGGTAGTGGGAGTTCTTGAGGAAAAGCAAAGCGGTGAAGAGGGTGGAGCTGACCATACTATTATCGTGCCTTACACAATAGCACAGAAGCTTGCACGAATGACTGTCAGCAGCTATAATTTCAGCGCAGCAAATAAAGATCAGGTAGATAAGGCTGTAGAAGTAATACAGGATTTTCTTTTAGGTGTATTTTCCAATTCCAATGCCTATAGCGTGTATAATCAGGCAGCTTCACTTGAGCAGGTAAATGAGATTACCGGTACAATGACAATGCTTCTTGTGGGTATAGCGGGAATATCGCTTTTGGTAGGCGGCATAGGAATAATGAATATAATGCTGGTTTCCGTAACAGAGCGAACAAGAGAGATAGGTATACGAAAATCATTGGGAGCAAAACCCTGGGATATTATGAGTCAGTTTGTGGTAGAGGCAGTCACCACAAGCGGTGTAGGCGGCATATTTGGTATTGTACTCGGTATCGTGCTTGCGTATGTCGCCTCGAATCTTCTGGATATATCAGTTTCAATATCCGTAGCAGCTATATTGATAGCCTTTTCAGTATCAGCGGCAATCGGTATAACATTCGGATATTTCCCTGCGAAGAAAGCATCAAGACTTAATCCTATAGACGCATTAAGATACGATTGATAATATTCATAAAAGAAAAGTGTGGAGGTTTGTATGTTTAAAAAGTATATAAAAATGCTTGTGTGTATTGTTTCGGCTGTAGGCGTGCTGACTGTATGCACATCTGCATTTGCACAGGATATAGGTGATGAGGATTTGATATCCTTTGTAACCGGTATGGATATTATGAACGGATATCCCGACGGAAGCTTCGGCCTTGATAATAATGTATCAAGAGGCGAATTTGCCAAAGTTGCCGTAACAGCATCAAAGTATAAAAATCTCACAGCAGGTCAGGTTACGGTTTCGCCGTTTTCCGATGTGCAGTTTTATCATTGGGCAGCACCTTATGTGAGAGTGGCATCGGTGAACGGGTATATAAACGGATATGTGGATGCTACATTCAAACCGGATAACCCTGTTCTTTGCGAAGAAGCAGTAACTGTTGCTCTTAAGATGCTTGGCTACACCAATGCTGATTTCGGTACAGCCTGGCCTTATGGACAAATGAGTATAGCCGCCGAGCTTAACCTGACCGATGGTATAGCAGCGTCAATAGGCGGGTATATGACACGTCGTGATGTGGCACAGCTTATGTATAATCTTATGGGTACAAAAATGAAGAGTTCAAATTCCCGTTATGCACAAGAGCTTAACTGTGAGCTTATAGAGGATGTTGTTCTTATATCCTGTGAGGTAGACGATGCATCAAAGGGCACCTATAAGGTAGTCACCAGCACAGGCACGTATAAAGCTGATAAAGCCATAAACAGCAGCCTTGTAGGCAGAAACGGCTCAGTCATAATCAAAAACGGCGACAAAGCAGCTGCCTTTGTATCATACGGACAGTCGGTTAACTCTTATGTTGTTTATTCACATCTTGACGGAGCAGTAGTTACATATAAAGACGGAAAGCTTGGTCAGCTTTCAGTTGATAATGCTGATACAACATATTTTAACGGCTCAAAGAGCACCTTTGGCTCTGTTAAGTCAAATCTTGCTATGGGTGATGTTATATATGTAAAAACCAACTCCTCAGGCAGTATAGAATACATAACTGTTGAAAAAGGCAATCTTCAGGGTCCATATACTGTACGCAGCACCCAGTGGCATACAGCTTTCAGCGGAGCAGAAAATGCTGCTGTTATGCGTGACGGTGTAAGGGTGAACTCATCAGATATTAAAATGTATGATGTGGCATACTATTCAGCAGACCTTAATATTATATTTGCATACAGTAAAAAAGTAACGGGTATATATCAGAGCGCGTCGCCTAACAGTGACAGCCCTGAAACCATCACAGTATCCGGAACCACCTATAAGCTTGAAAGTGCGGCGGCATTCAATGCAGTTTCATCAAGTGGTACATTTATACCCGGCGATACTGTAACACTTTTAATCGGCAGAGGCGGCGATGTAGCAGACGTTGTAGACCCTGACGCATCAAACGAAAGTGTTATAGGCTATCTCACAGCCAGTGGCAGCAAAGAGTTTACTAATCTTAACGGCGAGAAATACACGTCAAATTATATAACCGTTGTACTTGCCGACGGCACCGAGAATGAGTACATAACCGGTACAGGATATTCAAAAAATCTTGGTGATGTTGTAAAGGTATCATTTAAAAACGGTGTGGCAACCATAAGCAGTCTAAAAGCACCGGGCAATCTTTCCGGAAAGGTAAGCAGTCAGGACCGTAAAATAGGCTCTACACCAGTATCTGAAAGTGTAAAGATAATTGATGTTTCTAAAGGAGATGAAGGAAAGGCGACAGCCTGGGCGAGCATTTTCCTTCAGAGAATAGACGGAGTTACA
>JAZNZL010000171.1:0-1674 GCA_045594925.1 Clostridia bacterium | reverse complement strand
GAGTACGCGGCAGAGATTGCCATAGAGCATCATCTGGGGCTTACCTGTGACCCTATAAACGGTCTTGTGCAGATACCCTGTATAGAGCGAAATGCAGTAGCTGCTATGCGTGCCATAAACGCAGTTAATCTTGCGGATTTTCTTTATGATACACGAAGGATATCCCTTGATAAGGTTATAAATACTATGAAAGAAACCGGCAGAGATATGCACTCGGCGTATAAGGAAACCTCCGAGGGCGGACTTGCCAGACTGGATATTTGAGCTATGAATAAAAAGCATTATACCATACCAATTTTTGTACCACATATAGGTTGCCCGCATAATTGCGTATTTTGTAATCAAAGGCAGATAACCGGCGCAGATGACGATGTGACCGTGTTAACCGTTGAAACTACGGTTAACGAGCATCTTAAATATATTGATAAAAGCAGTTCCTGCGTGGAGATTGCCTTTTTTGGCGGCAGCTTTACGGGTATAGCTTTGGATAAACAGAATGAGCTTTTGCGTAAAGCCTACGAGTATGTTAAAAGCGGTGATGTGGATTCGCTCCGATGTTCTACAAGGCCTGATTTTATCACACCTGAAATTCTGGATAATTTAAAAAAACACGGGATGAAAACCATAGAGCTTGGTGTTCAGTCCACAGATGATGAGGTGCTTAAAAAATCTGCCAGAGGTCATAGCAGAGATGATGTGATTGCTGCCTCAAAGCTTATAAAGGAAAAAGGCTTTCAACTTGGACTACAGATGATGCCCTATCTGCCGGGTGACACAAGGGAGAAAACCATTAAAACAGCGGAGGATATTATATCCCTGTCGCCACAATGTGTGCGTATATATCCCACACTTGTAGTTGGTGATACTGCCCTTTCCCGTATGTATGAAAAAGGTCTTTATACCCCTGCGACAGTTGAAGCTGCAGTAAAGCTTTGCGCAGAGCTTGTAGAGATGTTTGAGTCAAATAATATAGACGTAATCCGTATAGGACTGCAGACCACCGACGGCATAAACTTAAACACCGTAAAAGGCCCCTATCACGAGGCACTTGGTGAGCTTGTCCGAAATGAGATTTATAAAAAAAGGATAGAAGAGTATATAGCAGATAATAACATAACAGAAGACTTTGTGTATGTGGTAAAAAAAGGAGAGGTTTCAAAGGCTGCAGGCCATAGAAAATCCAATGTAGAGTACATAAAGAAAAAGTACGGTATAACCGTAAAGATTAAAGAGAAACGCGAGGGGTAGCCCCTCGCGTTTTTGAGTGTTAATGGAAAGTTTTTCTTGAAAAAAGCCACAAAGTTTGATATAATAATTTCAATCAATGTATATTGCAAATTTATAGCGGTTTAGAAAGGAGAATAGGAATGAAAAAAGTATGGCTGTTTTTTGCTGTGGCACTTTGCTTTGTAATGGTAGTCAGTGCCGGTGCAGAAGGAATGGTTATCGAAACTGTGGAAGAAACAGAAACCGGACTTGCTGTATCGGGTACGGTGCCTCAGTGTGAAGCAATGTATCTGATTGGCGTACGGTATGGTAATAGTGGACAGTTAGAAAAAGCAGTTTCTAAAAAGATTCCTCAGACCACAGGAGAAACCTATGACACAGTTCTTGAGGGACTTTCTGTTGGGGATAGCATCTTTGCATGGAACGAAAAAATGCAGTCATTATGTG
>JAZNZL010000170.1:0-5273 GCA_045594925.1 Clostridia bacterium | reverse complement strand
CGAATATACGTCAGTATTATTCTTGAATTTTCCTTGTCCTATATCAAAATTTCTTGTTTTGAAACTCTTCGACCTTAAACGCAGAGAAATTTAGTGCAATTTTAATGCGGAGGACGAAGTTAGGCTGACGCCTTACGAGGACGACAAGTTAAAAGTGTGCAAATTTATCAAATTTAAGGCATACGGGGTTCAACTACCGTGTGCTTAAACCAGAAAGGATTGTAAATATGTTTAAAGAGTATTTTGAAGAGAAAAACGGCAAGACCTTGTCAGACGCCACAAACAGAGAGATTTATGAATCGCTTCTGGCGTTCACCGGAGAGCAGATAAAACAAATAGGCTATAACACCGGCAAGAAAAAGCTGTATTATATATCCGCAGAGTTTCTTGTGGGTAAGTTGCTTATAAATAACCTTATAAACATTGGACTTTTTGATAAGGTGTCTGCCGAGCTTGAGCAGTCGGGCAAAAGCATTGAAGAGATTCAGGCACAGGAGCCTGAGCCGTCGCTGGGAAATGGTGGTCTTGGCAGACTTGCCGCCTGCTTTGCCGATTCTATTGCAACTCTTGGCTTGTACGGAGACGGAGTGGGGCTTAACTATCATTGTGGACTGTTCAGGCAGAAGTTCGTGGATAACTGCCAGACGGAGGAGCCTGACTTTTGGATAGAGGACAAAAGCTGGCTTAAAAAGACAGGGACCGGATATACAGTTAAGTATAAAGACTTTTCACTTAAATCTGTTCTTTATGACCTTGATGTAACAGGACACGGCAGTAAGAGTAACCGTTTGCGGCTTTTTGATATAGAGGGTGTTGATGAGGGGCTTATAAAGACGGGAATAAAATTTAATAAAAAAGACGTAGACAGAAACCTGACCCTGTTTCTGTATCCTGATGACAGCGACGAAGATGGCAAAAAGCTTCGTGTGTATCAGCAGTATTTTATGGTGAGCAACGCGGCACAGCTTATTATAGAGGAAGCAGAGGAGAGAGGGTCAGACCTGCACGATTTGTATGAGTATGCTGTTGTGCAGATAAACGACACCCACCCTGCTCTTATAATACCTGAGCTTATACGTCTGCTTCAGCAAAAGGGCATAGATTTTTACGAATCGGCTCAGATAGTTAAAAAAATGTGTGCATACACGAACCATACAATCCTTGCCGAAGCTCTGGAGAAGTGGCCCGTAAGCTATATAGAGGACGCGGTGCCGAATATTGCGGAAATAATAAAGTGCTTAGATTCCTGCCTTAAATCCGACAGACCCGAAACCCGCATCATAATAGACGGTAAAATCAATATGGCGCACCTTGCCATACACTACAGCTACAGCGTAAACGGTGTGGCGGCACTTCATACGGATATACTCAAGGAAACGGAGCTTAAAAGCTTTTATGAGCTGTATCCGGAAAAGTTTAATAATAAAACCAACGGCATCACCTTCCGCAGATGGCTTATACAGTCAAATCCGGAGCTTACGGAGCTGATACGTTCCTTGACGGGAGACGGATTTTTGAGCGATGCCGACAGGCTTGCTGACCTTGCTATGTATAAAGACGATAATGATGTGCTCTCTGCCCTGATGCATATAAAAAGGAAGAACAAGCTGAAGCTGTGTGATTTCCTTGCCAAGAATCAAAGTGTTATGATGAGCGCTGATTCTGTGTTTGATATTCAGGCAAAAAGACTGCATGAGTATAAAAGGCAGCAGATGAATGCACTGTATGTTATAAAAAAGTATCTTGAGATAAAAGACGGCATACTCCCCAAAAGACACCTTACCTTTGTGTTTGCGGCAAAGGCAGCGCCGGCATATACAGCGGCAAAGGATATAATCCATCTTATACTGTGCCTGTCACAGCTGATAGCTGCGGATAAGACCGCATCTGAATATATGACGGTTGTGATGGTGGAAAACTATAATGTAACAGCTGCCCAGAGGCTCATACCTGCCTGTGACATATCAGAGCAGATATCTCTTGCCTCAAAGGAAGCCAGCGGAACGGGCAATATGAAGTTTATGCTCAACGGCGCCTTAACTCTTGGCACAGCCGACGGCGCCAATGTAGAGATTGCAGAGCTTGTAGGCAGAGAAAACATTTATATATTCGGCAAAACCTCCGACGAAGTAATAAGCCTTATAAAAAGCGGCAGATATAACCCCCGCAGTATATACAGCAAAGATGCGCAGATACGCCGTTGCGTAGATTTCATAACGGACGAGGCAATGCTTAAAATCGGCAAAGGCGAACAGCTCCGCCGATTGCAAAGCGATTTGATAAATAACGACCGTTTTATGGCACTGCTGGATTTTGATGATTATAGCCGCACCAAGGACGGTGTTTTTGAAGATTATGAGAACCGTAGCCGCTGGGCAAAGAAAACACTTATCAATATAGCCGGCGCCAGATTTTTCTCATCCGACAGAACCATAGCCGAGTATAATAAGGATATATGGAAGCTGTAAGCAGATGCTGAACAAAAAATACTGATATAGCATAAAAAACTCTTGACACAGCGCTATAAAAATTATAAAATAATATGGTGGTAAAAAATTGCATTGAGAAAAATTTAGTTAAAGGGGCGTTTGATATGGCTGTAAAGTATATTTTTGTTACAGGAGGCGTTGTGTCCGGTTTGGGAAAGGGCATCACAGCCGCGTCATTGGGGCGCCTGCTTAAAGCAAGAGGTAAAAAGGTTACAATCCAGAAGTTTGACCCTTATATAAATATTGATCCGGGACAGATGAGTCCTTTCCAGCACGGTGAGGTTTTCGTAACTGATGACGGTGCTGAAACTGACCTTGACCTTGGCCACTATGAGAGATTTATTGATGAAAATCTTGGTCTTAAAAACGATATCACCACCGGCAGCATCTACTGGTCGGTAATTAGTAAGGAACGCCGCGGCGACTATATGGGTGGCACTGTTCAGGTAATTCCTCATATTACAAACGAAATTAAAGAGTGCATCTATCAGGTTGCGCGTGATAACGATGCTGAAATAGTTATCACAGAAATAGGCGGTACTGTGGGCGATATTGAAAGCGTTCCATACCTTGAGGCAATCCGTCAGGTTTCTGTGGACGTAGGCAGAGAGAACTGTATGTACGTTCACGTAACACTGGTTCCGTATATAGGCCAGTCAGGTGAGGTTAAATCCAAACCCACACAGCACAGCGTTAAAGAGCTTCTCGGACTTGGTATCCAGCCTGATTTAATCGTGTGCCGTACAGAAAAAACACTTACTCAGGAATTTAAAGATAAGCTTGCGCTTTTCTGTAATGTAAGACCTGACTGCGTAATAGAAAACGCCAGTGCAGATGTTTTGTACGAGGTTCCGTTGCTTTTGGAAAAGGAAGGTATGGCAAACGCTGTTTGCAGAAGACTTTCTCTTGATAACACAGTTCCGGACTTTAAGGACTGGTCTGCTATGGTAGAGAAAGCAAAGAACTTAAACGGCAGTGTAAAAATTGCGCTTGTAGGTAAGTACGTTTCATTGTATGATGCATATATTAGTATAGTCGAAGCGTTGAAGCACGCAGGCATAGCAAACGGTGTAAATATAGATGTAGACTGGATTGACTGCAGAGAGGTTACTGCCGAAAACGTTGCCGAAAAGCTTAAAGGTGCCGACGGCATACTTGTTCCCGATGGCTTTGGCGATACAGATATCAGCGGTAAGATTCACGCTATTAAATACGCAAGAGAAAATAACGTGCCCTACTTTGGAATATGCTTGGGACTGCAAATGGCGGCAGTGGAGTTTGCCCGTAATGTAATGGGCATAGCCGATGCTGATTGCGAGGCTTTTAACCCTGACACCAAAAATCCCGTTGTTAAGCTTGTAGAGATAGAAAATGTTTCACCCGAAGCAGGCAGACGCGGAAAGTACCCCTGTAAGCTTGCCGATGGCAGCAAGGCTTTGGAGCTTTATGGCGAGGAGCTTGTGTGGGAGCGCCACCGTCACCGCTACGAGTTTAATAAAGAATATAAAGACGCCTTTGAAAAAGCCGGTATGACAGTAGCCGGCACATCACCTGACGGAGAGCTTGTGGAAATCTTAGAGATAAAGAATCATAAATGGTTCACAGCAGTTCAGTTTAACCCTGAATATAAATCAAGGCCAAACAGACCGCATCCCCTTTTCAAAGATTTCATAAAAGCAGCCGCAGGTAAATAAAAGAGGAATTATATAATATATATAATAAGTAGCTTTTTTTCGGAAAGCAAAAAATAATGTGTTTATCAAAAATGAGAGTAAGGTGCTTGAAAAACCTTACTTTACATTTTTGTTACAACAATAAATTGTGCATTGACGAAGCAAAAAACCAATGCTATAATCAATGCATAAGCTAGGAGTCTTCCTAGTGATGTGTCTGGTTGTATATGAAAGAGATGCGGCCGGTTTACACTAAAAAACGTAATCTCTTTCAAAAAAATATTTTTAAGGAGGATTTGAGAGTATGAAAAATCTCAAAAAGGTTCTCGCACTGGTAGTAGTATTTTCAATGATGCTTTGCAGTGTTGCTTTCGCAGCATTCCCGGATGTTGACGAAGATGCTGACTACGCAGTTGCAGTTAACACACTCGCTGCTTTGGGTATAGTAGGCGGCGACGATCAGGGTAACTTCAATCCTGACAACACAATCACAAGAGCAGAATTCACAAAGATCGTTTGTGAAATTCAGGGCTTGAAAGGTGACGCTAACAAAGGCGCTACAGCTTTCACAGACGTTGCAGCTGATCACTGGGCTTCCGGTTATATCAACATGGCAACAAACCTGAAGATCATCAACGGTATGGGTGATGGTACATTCGCTCCTGAAGCACCCGTTACATATGAACAGGCTATTAAGATGCTCGTTGTAACACTCGGCTTCTCACCTATGGCTGAAGACAAGGGCGGTTACCCCACAGGTCACCTCGTTGTTGCTCAGACATACGGCATGACAAAGAACATCGCTGCTCCTGCACAGACAGAAGCTGCTAAACGTTCACTCATCGCTCAGATCGTTTGCAACACACTTGATACTCCTATGATGGAGCAGACAGGTTTCGGCGCTAACATTACTTATGAAGTAATGGACGGAACAAAGAACAAAGAGAGAATTACTCTTCTCACATCTAAGTTCGGTGTAGTTAAACTCGGCGGTATCGTTGTTGCTAAAGACGGACTTAAACTCGATAGTTCAAACGAGGTTGCTGCTAACGAAGGCGAAGTTGCTATCAAATATGACAACAACTACAAAACAACAGTTAAAAAGTTTGAG
>JAZNZL010000169.1:0-5985 GCA_045594925.1 Clostridia bacterium | reverse complement strand
GCAGTTTGCCAAAGAACACGGGCAAATCCTTTTTAAGCGGTATAGAGCTTGACGATATTATTCTTATAGGCGTAATAATTCTTGTTTTAAAAGACAATCCCGACGACCCTATGCTTATACTTATACTGGCAGCAATATTTTTGCTTGGTGTGTTTGAAAAATAAAACATCAATACATACAAATACATACAAAAACGGAACAGTCTGTTATAAACTGTTCCGTTTTGATTTTTATTCAGTTATATCTTCGGGCGGTGATTGTTCCTCGCTGTTTCCGATATCTTCTCTACCCTCATCGTCGTTTGGCTGGTTTTCACCATCGGGCGATGTGCTATCGGATTCATCTGCTTCTCCGTCTGCTTCTCCGTCTTCGTCATCTCCGTTTTGTGCAGGCCCGTGTCCGCTACAGTACACTGTGGGAGCTTTGCCAGCTTCATAATAACGAACTGTTTCCGTGCTGTTACCCTCTTCATCAAGGCACTGTTCTGTATACAGCAAGCCTGTTTCATAACAAACCGAAGCACTGATGAGTCCTGACGGCCTTTGGAAATATTTACCGCTTAATCCACTATGGATTTTTACCATTACTTTTTTCCAAAGGTTAAGTGCCGGGTTTGACGAAAACGACGGAAGTGATGTGGAATTATCATAACCTACCCACACAACAGCAGAATAGTATGGTGTGTACCCTGCAAACCATCTGTCCGTATCGCCATCTGTTGTACCTGTTTTGCCCGCAGTGTCTATACCGCCTATGGTTGAACCTGCAGCAGTTCCGCTTGTTACTACGCCCTTTAAAAGCTGATTGGTAAAAAATGCGGTACTGGGTTTGAACGCCACATTACTTTTTTGCTTTTTAGTCAGAAGCGTTTTACCCTGATTATCCTCAACCTTTGTATATGTTATAGGCTCTATATACACGCCTTCATTTGCAAAAGCTGCGTATGCAGATGTCATATCCGCAACTGTTACACCGTCTGTAAAGCCGCCAAGAGCAAGTGATGCGAGGGTTTTATCCGTATAGGTTTTACCATCGCGCACATCCTTTTCTACCAAGGTGCTGAAATGAAGCTTATTCTTCATATAATCAAAGGATTTATCCACTGTAACCATCTGCAATACCTTTACTGCCGGGATATTTGCAGAAACATTCACTGCCGAACGCACTGTCATCGGGCCTCTGAAGGAATTATAATGGTTCTTCGGCGACCATCCACCGATATTTATGGGTTCATCGTTTATAACTGTATCTGCATTTATAAGGCCCAAATCTATAGCCGGTGCATACACCGAAAGTGGCTTTATCGCCGAACCTGACTGGCGTTTAGTCTGTGTGGCACGATTTAAAAGTCTGCTACCCTGCTTCTTACCGCGTCCGCCTACGATAGCCTTTACATAACCGGTATCCGGCTCTGTTATCACAATAGCCGCCTGCAGCTGCTCTCCTCCGGAGGACGGGTAGTTATTATCGTTTTCAAAAACTTCCTCTGCAGCGTTTTGGACATTCTTATCCACTGTGGTATAGATTTTAAGACCGCTGTTATAAATCATCTGTGTAGCAATAGTCTCAGAATATCCGTATTCCTCACACAAATCGTCTATTACATCCTCTACAATCTGGTCAGCGAAATACGAATGATTTGCGCTTAAAAGCTCATCACCCTTTTTAAACTGAAGTTCTTCTGCAACAGCTTTATCATAATCTGTCTGGTCTATATAACCAAGCTCAAGCATTTTAGCAAGAACTATACGCTGCTTCTTTATATTCTCTTCTTTATTCTCATAAGGGTCATAAAGTGCCGGATACTGAGTAATACCCGCAATTGACGCCGATTCTGCAAGTGTTAAATCACTTACTGATTTATCAAAATACACCCTTGCAGCAGATTCTACTCCGTTACATCCGTGACCTAAATATATGGTATTTAAATAAAGCTCAAGTATCTGCTGTTTTGAAAGACGGGTTTCCAGCACAAGTGCACGCACTATTTCTTTAATCTTACGTGTGTATTTTCTATCCCGTTCACCGGTTACATTCTTTACAAGCTGTTGGGTAATAGAGCTGCCGCCATAGCTTGAGCCACCCTGGAAAACCTCACCTATAACAGCTCCTGCAGTACGTTTCCAGTCTACGCCGTGATGGTTTAAAAAACGCTGGTCCTCTATGGCTATAAAAGCATCCTCAAGCCAGTTGGGAATAGTGTCAATATCTGCCCATATCCTTTTACCGCCTGACGAAAGATATTCGTATTCCTCATACTCGCCGGTTTTCGGGTTTTCCCAGTACAGCACACTGGTAAGATTCAAATCAGACATACTTACAGCATCGCCAACAGCAAAATCCAAATCGCGTACTGTCCAAGCCACAAAGGCTATACAAACAACCACAACCGCAAGTAACGAATACAACACAAGCTTTTTCTTATTTACCCGGCTTTTGCGTTTTTTACTTCTGCCGGGGTTTGTTCTCCGTGCCATAGTACACCTCCGCATATTTTATATACGAATTTTTATGTTTTTTATACCGCATCTTCATATGTTTATCTATGTATATATTATATCATATATAGTGGGTTTTTTATATTACAATTTAGAAACATTTTTATACATAATTAGGCTTTTCATATTTATACATAATTACGTTTTTTTTGCAGACAATATGTGTGTCAATTTATTTGAAAACACATTGGGAGATTTATATGAACAAGCCTTTGTATTTTAAAATATGCACAATAGCAATCGGCAGTTTTCTCATTATATGGTCTGCTGTTTTCACAGTGTTTCTGCTCAAGGAACACTCTACAGACCGCATTAAAGCACAACAGCAGCAGGCACAAAGCGTGCAAAACAACACTTCCTCTATAAAAAACGCAGAGGTTGACCACTATATTGCACGCACCACCGACGGCAAGGTTAATGTATACGAGGTGTATACAAACGGATTCACAAAGCTGATAAGTGTTCCCGATATTCCTCTGAAGCAGTTATCCGACGAAGACAAAAGCATTTTTGACAAAGGCGTAATACTTAAAAGCCGTGCAGAGCTTGCGTCGCTTATAGAAGATTTTACAAGCTGAAAAAAGCTGTGGTATACACCACAGCTTTTTCATTTTAATCAAGGTCAAGCAACACTGCCTCGCCTTTTTCAAGGGATTTTTTAATATCTATTATACGCTGATTAAGAGAACCCCTGAAACGCATATTCAGCTCTGTATTATCCTTTTCAAAACGTCCATCCACCAGAACGTCGCACTCATCAAGCAACACCTTTTTTTCAGGGTCTGCCATTATCTGCTCAAATGTATATCCGCTATACACCCAGAAATTCTTTTTATGATGTTCCTTAATATACTTTGCCAAAAACGCAAGCTCCCTCGCCTGTTCAAAAGGCTCGCCGCCGCTGAAAGTTATATTGGTGATATCACTTTTGGTAAGCTCTTCATATACGCTTTGAACCGTCATCAGTCTGCCGTTTTTCTTATCCCAGGTTTCAGGATTATGGCAACCGTCGCAATGATGGGGACAATAGCTTACAAACAGCACATCCCTAAACCCGACACCATCAACAGATGAGCTATGCATTATGCCTGATACAAGTATATGGGAATTTAAATCTATTCCATTAAATTTCATGAGTTACTCTGTCCTTCAATTCAGCTTTTTTAGCAGAGTTCCAGCTGCTTACACTACCTACAAGATAGCCCGTGATACGCTGAATTGTATCTATATTTTCACTACCACAGCTTGGGCACTTGGTAACGTTTTCATCAGCGTTTTCAAAGCCACAGTCAAGACAACGGTTTCTGGTATGGTTTACAGAGCCATAGCCGATATCATACTTATCCATAAGGTCAACCATCTGCATAATACAATCAGGGTTATGTGTAGCATCGCCGTCAAGCTCTACATAGAAGATATGTCCGCCGCGTTCGTACTTATGGTATGGTCCCTCAACAGCCGCCTTATGCTCTACACTACACTTATACCATACGGGCACGTGTGAGCTGTTTGTATAGTATTCCTTATCGGTGATATCTTTAATAATACCGAACAAGTCGCGGTCTTTCTTGGTAAATTTACCGCTTAAGCCCTCTGCAGGTGTTGCAAGAAGTGAATAGTTAAGGTTTTTCTCCTCTGCTATATCTCTTACTCTGTCGTGCATATGCTTAACTATTTCAAGACCAAGCGCCTGTGACTCTTCGCTTTCGCCGTGGTGTTTACCAGTAAGAGCTATAAGGGTTTCTGCAAGGCCGATAAAGCCTATACCAAGTGTTCCTGTTTTCAAAACATCCTTAACCTGATCATCATTAGCAAGCTTTTCACTGCCTGTCCACATTCCGTTCATCAGCATCGGGAACTGCTTTTTAAATGCTGTACGCTGGAAGGAGTATCTGTCATAAAGCTGTGTTGCTGTTACATCTATACATTTATCAAGCTTTTCATAGAATGTTTTGATTCTTTCGTCTTTATCCTCAATATTCATACATTCAATACCAAGCTTAACTATATTGATAGTTGAGAATGAAAGGTTTCCTCTGCCAATAGAGGTTTTTTCGCCATGACGGTTCTCAAATACTCTTGTTCTGCAACCCATTGTGGCAACTTCGTGGAGATATCTCTTGGGATCATCAGCTTTCCACTCATCACACTGGTTAAAGGATGCGTCAAGGTTTAAGAAGTTAGGGAAGAATCTTCTGGCTGATACCTTACAAGCAAGCTTATACAAATCATAGTTGGGGTCTTCAGGCAGATAGCTTACACCGCGTTTTTTCTTCCAAATCTGTATGGGGAATATGGGTGTTTCGCCATTACCTACGCCTCTATATGTTGAATTAAGTATCTCACGCATAATGCAGCGGCCCTCTGCAGAGGTGTCTGTTCCATAGTTAATTGATGAGAACACTACCTGATTACCTCCGCGTGAATGGATAGTATTCATGTTATGAATAAACGACTCCATAGCCTGATGCACTCTGTTAACCGTCTGGTTAATTGCGTGCTGCAGATAACGGTCTTTGCCTTCAAGATTATCCAGCGGCAAGGTAACATAATCGTCTATCTTTGCATCTTTAAGCTCCGACAAATCCTCACCGGTAAGCTTTTCAAGCTTTTCTACCTCTTCGCAGAAGGATGACTTAACATAGGGTGCAAGGTAAAAATCAAATGCAGGTATTGCCTGACCGCCGTGCATCTCATTCTGGATTGATTCCATTGAAATACACGCAATTATTGCAGCTGTTTCAATTCTCTTTGCCGGTCTGCTGGAACCGTGTCCCGCACGGAAGCCGTGCTCCAACACCATATCAAGAGGATGCTGCAGGCAGGTTAAGGATTTTGTGGGATAGTAATCTGCATCGTGAATATGAACATAGTTACTCTTTACATAATCCTTTGCTTCCTGCGAAAGAAGCATATCAATCACAAAGGGTTTTGATGACTCAGAAGCAAACTTCATCATCATTCCTGCTGGTGTTTCCGCATTCATATTGGCATTTTCTTTTGTGATATCGTTTGCTATGGTATTTACGATACCCATATACATTTCATATGTTTTTCTGCCACGGGCAATATTTCTCTTTTCACGATAAAGAATATAAGACTTTGCCACATTCTTATACTGTGATTTCATCAGCTCTATTTCAACAAGGTTCTGAACTTCTTCAACATCTATAACCTCTACGTCCAGATTTGCCAGCTTATCGGCTATAGCCTCTGCACATTTGATATCGTTTATAAAATCGTGATTCATAGCCTTTAAAATAGCGCTTACTATCTTAGCTTTATCGAAATTCTCGATTCTGCCGTCTCTTTTCCTGATATTAGCAATCATTTTCTCTACCCCCAAAAACGCAACATCTTGTGCTTATATTTTAAAATAATGTCTATATATTGTGTCCAAGACCAATTATAAAATATTTTTTTAAAAAAAGCAATACCTTTTTCAAAAAATTTTTATTTTTTTGAAAAAGGTATTTATAAGTCGCTT
>JAZNZL010000168.1:0-3662 GCA_045594925.1 Clostridia bacterium | reverse complement strand
CGCCAGTGTCAGGTCCCCCTGTACCACACCTGCTGCCTCAGCCAGTATACTGTTTACCTTGGTGGAAATATTATGTACCAGCTGGTCAAATTCTGCCTGAATATTCATAATAACGGATTCAGATACTGCGCTGTAATCCTTCTCAATATCTGTATAATCCGCCTGATGGTCACCGCGGGCAAGTAACATAGCCTTCAGACCACCAATATCCGTGTTCTTATCAGAGGAGATTTCCTTCTTCAGATTAAATACCTCTGCGCCCTGAATATTGTAATAGCGCTTTCCGTCATCCTTCACCACATAGCTGGCATTCTGGGGCCAGTAAGGGGTATAGAATCCGGTAGTCTCGTCCTGATCCAAAGCGATTTCGTAACAGGTATCACCCTTTAAAAAATCCATATTTTCAATACGGACCGTTACTTCTCCGAACTCACCTTCCTGCACGGAAATATTCACCATCTGTCCCAGCTCATCCAAAAGACGGTTTCTCTCATCTCTATAATCATTGGCACGCTCTACGCCACCGGCTTCCACGCACCGAATCTTTTCATTCAATTTCAAAATCCGATTACCATACTCATTAATCTGCTCCACCTTCTGCTTAATCTGGAGATTCAGATTGTTCTGGTAAAAGGTCATTCCCTCGTAAATGTTTACGGCTCTTTCTACGAACTCACCGGCTCTCTGCACCAAAAGGCCCTGTACAATAGAGCTGGACGGGTCCTTTGCCAATTCCTGAACAGAAGTCCACAAATCGTGCATATTGGTCTGAAATGCTTCTCCGTTCAGTTCTCCCAACAGACTCTCCGCTTCCTCCATAGTGTCCGCAGTGGTCTGATAAAAAGAACAACGTCCCGCCTCTTTACGATATGTTGTATCTAAAAATATGTCTCTGACTTGTTTTACTCTGGAATACGTAACGCCTAAGCCGATTTGCTGATTTGCAATACCGTCGACGTTAATGGAAAGAGTGTTATAACTCTTATTAGACTGCTGTACCTGCTGTCTGGTATAACCAACAGTGTCCACATTAGACAAATTATGCGCTGTGGTATTCAGCGCATTTTGACTCGTTTGTAATCCGGAGGAACCGACATATAAACTTCCCATCAATGGCATACTCATTACCTCTTAAGGCTACTGCTTTGCATCAAACCCATTGTAACCTGTACTATAGGTATTGCCCGCATTATATGCTCCCCGGTTATAATTGGCTGTTTGTGGTGCGGTTTTCATAGCCTGCAAAAGGTTCAAATCAAACTCCACCAGTTCCAGTGAATGTTGTATCAATTCTCCGTTCCGCTGATTAATCAGCTGCATCTCACGTACAACCTTCTGTAAGCGTTCCACCACATCAGAAAGCATCTTCTGCTCCGCGGGGCGTGCATTCAGTAACTGTATCAATTGTGTTAATTTCAAAGTGGTAACATCCTTGTTAAGCACATTGGCAATGTCCGTCGTCACTTCCACACGCTTCTTTTCCAAGCGGTTTAAGCGTCCGACCCATTCCTGTTCTTCATCCGTGATTCTTTGTATATTTTCTAAATCGCCTTTTACAATAAAGGCTGTTTTTTCCTGAGATAGTTTCAGCAGCCCCTCATATTCACTGCATTCCGTATTCAGTACCTCTATCAGGTTCTCCATTAGACTTGCCACTGAAACTACCTCATTTCTTCATATTTTTGTAACAGCTTATCTGCAAAGCTGGAAGTTTCTACAGAATAGGTACCATTCTGTACTCTTGCCTTGATTGGTGCTGTTACCTCTTCCCTGATGTCAGGGCTGGCCTGGACAGCTGCTTTAGCAATCTGGAAATCACGACCACGGCTACTAATCTGTAACTGGTCCACCGGATATGCCTTGGCGGTTTTCTGTGTTTTATTCACTCTCTGCGCCTGATACAACTGCTGTACCTGATTGTAAGCTTGTATTCTCATAATACCCCTCCTTTCCCGGGTTTTAAGCTTTCATTTCTTTCCACTTATTATTTTTATCGGACGAAATTCTATTTTCTTTAGATGGTAATTTAAACATTTTAAGCGTCCTTTATCGTCCTTTTACGACAAAACAGGTGCCGTACATCTTCCTATATCGGCACCTGTCCCACTTTTATAAATACTTATTTTCAAATTGTTGTACATCCATGGGTCTTCCCAAATAGTAGCCCTGGAACACATTGCAGCCTAATCCTGCCAGGAATTGTAACTGTTCTGCAGTTTCTACACCTTCCGAAATAACCGGTATACCCAACCGTTTGGACAATCCTATAATCATCTGAAGAATCGCACGTCCACGCTCTGTATTCTGGCTCTGGCGTAGGAATGCCATATCCAGTTTCAATACATCCACTTCGATATCCTTCAACATATTCAGGGAAGAATACGCACTACCGAAGTCATCCATCTCCACCACAAGTCCTAACGCACGTAGCTTGTTAATCAACTCACAGTGACGCTCAAAATCCATCATCAATGCAGATTCCGTAATCTCCAGTTTTAGGTTCTTCGGATGTATCTTATACTTCTCCAGCAAATCCACAAAGGTTTGATACACATCTACAAAATAGAAATCCTTAGGAGAAATATTAACAGATATGTAAAGCTCCGTTTTGCCTGTATCCTGCCATTTACGCAACTGCTTGCAGGCTGCCTCCCACATATATTTATCTACTTCTGTAATCAATCCGTTCTTTTCAAAAATAGGAATAAATACATCCGGTCCCAAGGTACCTCTGGTGGGATGATTCCAACGAATCAATGCCTCTGCACCGATAACCGTTTCATCCGCTACTGCCTGAGGCTGCAGATACATCTGCAGTTGCTCTTCAGCTATGGCTTCTTCCAATTCCTTACTAAGCTCCTGCTCAAACATAATATTTTCACGAAGCACATTATCATAGTAAGCAACCTTGCGGGTCTGACTTCCCTTAATGGTATTCAGAGCCATACGGGCACGTCCGCACATAACTGAAACCAACAAATCTCTTTCTACCACTTGATATACACCGGCATAGGCTACAATCTGGAATGCCACCTCCGAATAGGTGGAGCCAGCAAAGGCCTCCTGGGTATTCAAATCAAAATACTCTTCCTTAAAATCTTCCTTTCGAATGAGTATGGCAAAATTATCATTACCCAATCGCCCATAGGTAATCATTTTGTCATCATTCTTCCTGATTTTGTCCGCGTAATTCATCAAAACAGCGTCACCCATACGGGAGCCAAAGAAATCATTTATCATCTTAAAGTCTTTAATATCCGTACAGACAATATACAGTTCCTCTTCCGGATGGGACTTAATATAATTTTCCGCCTGCTCATAAAAATGCTCTTTTATGTACAAATCCGTCAAACGGTCGTGGGTTGCCAGATGTTGCTTCTTCTTCAGTTCATTTTTCTCCTCTGTTATGTCCTGAATAATAAAATAACATCCTTGAAGCTGCTTTTTATTATCCTCCACTCGCTGCAGCTGGATTTTAAAGAAGCGTGGCACAATGCCTTTGTAGAAAGTTTCTTCAAAAACAGTATCATCTGTATGCTTCTTGGACTGCTCCCTACACCATTTCTCCAAATCACGGGACATATCATCCTGTAAAGGATCAAAGGGATTTAAATATTCCTCTACAATACGGTTACTATAAATCTTACGTCCTTCCAAATCCA
>JAZNZL010000167.1:0-3259 GCA_045594925.1 Clostridia bacterium | reverse complement strand
GAAACAGAGGACACCACCATAGCAGACCTTGCAGTAGCGCTTAATTCCGCACAAATAAAAACAGGCGCACCTGCCAGAGCAGAGCGCACCGCAAAATATAATCGTCTTATAAGAATAGAAGAAGAGCTTGGCGAAGCAGCTGTGTATGGAATAAAAACAAGTAATAAGTAATAGTGAAAAGGGAATAAGTAAGGTAAAGAAAAACCCTTTCGGGTTTTTCTTTACTTTTTGTAATATACATATTATAATATACACAAAACAATTTTTACGCAATCACGTATACTCGACTGCGTGTATTTTTTAAAAATGTTTTTGAGGTGTTTAAAAATGGATTTGAAGGATACTATAGTGAAAAGATTTATGCAGCTTTGCAGAGAAAGAAATATGAAAATAAACGAGCTTGCCAACATTTCGGGAGTTACACCATCAACGGCGTACAGTATGATGGATCAAAGTCGGAAAGACATTTCAATAAGAACCATCAAAAAATTTTGTGACGGATTAGAGATATCATTGGGAGAATTTTTCTCCACCGAAGATTTTGATAATCTGGAACAGGAAATAAAATAAGAATTTAGAAAATAAAAACCACCCGATTGGGTGGTTTTTGTTGTTATTCTTTGTTTTATTCCTCTGTAGGCTCAGCAGTTGCTTCTGTTGCTTCTGCAGTTTCAACAGCTCCTTCTGCTGTTTCTGCTTCGTTTGCTTCAGGGAGGTCGTCCTCCTCTTCCTTTTCGGTACGTTCTATTGAAACCACCTTTACGCCATCATCTAACCGCATTACACGAACACCCTGTGTTACTCTGCCAAATTCGCTGATTTCGCTGATAGATGTTCTTATAATAATACCTTCTGATGTGATTGCCATAAGGTCATCTTCAATATCCACAACCTTCATACCTGCAACAAGGCCTGTTTTATCTGTAAGCTTATAACCTGATACACCCTTACCGGCGCGGTTCTGAACCTTATACTCATCCAGTGCTGTGCGCTTGCCGTAGCCATTTTCCGTTACTGTGAGCACTGTTGCACCGTCACGGCAAACCTCTGCGTTTATAACCTGATCGCCCTTGTTAAGTCTGATTCCCGTAACACCTGATGCGCCTCTGCCCATAGGACGTACATCGGTTTCTTTGAACTTAATGCACATACCGTTACGTGTGGCAATAATAATATCAGCGCTTCCGTCGGTTTTTAAAACGTCTATAAGCTCATCGTCTTCTCTTAAGCCTATAGCTATTCTTGCGCCCTTTCGGGTGGTGGCGTACTCCATAATATCCGTTTTCTTCACAAGTCCGTTTCGGGTTACCATTGTAAGATACTCGCCCTCTACAAACTCGCGGATAGGAATCATAGCTGTTATTTTTTCGTCTTTTTCAATCTCTATAAGGTTAACTATTGCCGTACCCTTTGCATTTCGGCTGCTTTCGGCAATCTGGTATGCCTTAATCTTATACATTCTGCCCCGGTCTGTAAAGAACAGCAGATTACTATGTGACGAGGACACGAACATTGTTTCTACAAAGTCTTCTTCCCTTGTATGCAGACCAGACACACCGCGTCCGCCTCTGTGCTGTGACTTATACACAGACAGGGGTATTCTTTTTATGTAGCCGAAGTGAGTCATAGTGATTACGCACTGTTCCTCTTCGATAAGGTCTTCGTCTTCAATAATATCAATACCCGGCTGGAGCTCTGTAAGGCGTTCGTCACCGTACTTATCACGGATTTCAGCAAGCTCTGCCTTAATCTTTTCCATAAGCTTTTCTCTGCTTGAAAGAAGCTCTCTGTATTCGCCGCATTTTGCCACAAGCTCCTGATACTCATCTTCTATCTTCTCGCCATTGAGCTTCTGCAGCTGACCAAGGCGCATATCAAGCACGCTCTGTGCCTGAATATCGCTCATATTAAATCTTGACATAAGACGTTCTTTAGCGTCATCGTAGGAATTGCGGATGATATTTATAATCTCGTCAATATTTGCAAGTGCAATACGCAAACCTTCAAGTATATGCATTCTGGCTTCGGCTTTATCAAGGTCGTATTTAGTTCTGCGTGTAACGATTTCTTCCTGAAATTTTATGAAATTGGAAAGAATTTCCTTTAATCCCATTGTTTTGGGCTTGCCGTCACAGATGGCAAGCATATTGATAGAAAAGCTATCCTGAAGTCTGGTGTATTTAAACAGCTGATTCAAAACCACCTGCGGATTTGCATCGCGTTTTAAGAATATTTCAAGTCTTATTCCAACACGGTCTGAGGAATGGTCGTCAATATCAGAAAGACCTTCGATTCTCTTTTCCTTAACCATCTCGGCGATTGACTCAACCAGCAGCTTTTTATTAACCTGATACGGAAGCTCTGTTACAATGATTGATGATGTTCCGTCACGATGCTCCTGTATTTCAGTTTTTGCCCTGATTATAATCCTGCCCTTACCTGTTTCATAAGCGCTTCTTATGCCGCTTCTGCCCATAATGGCTGCCTTTGTGGGAAAGTCAGGACCTTTGATATGCTCCATAAGCTCTTCAACGGTGATATCCGGATTATCTATCTGGGCGATAGTGCCGTTTAATACCTCTGTTAAGTTATGGGGCGGTATATTGGTTGCCATACCTACTGCAATACCCGAGCTGCCGTTTACCAGAAGTGTAGGTATTCTTGTAGGCAAAACAAGTGGTTCTTTGCGCTTTTCGTCGAAGTTTGGCGCAAAATCGACTGTGTTTTTCTCTATATTTTCAAGCATTACATTGGCAAGCTTACTCATTCTTGCCTCTGTGTATCGGTAAGCAGCCGGTGGGTCACCGTCTACCGAACCGAAGTTTCCGTGTCCGTCTATAAGCTGATATCTCATAGAGAAATCCTGCGCAAGACGCACAAGCGCATCATACACAGACGCGTCGCCGTGGGGATGGTATCTACCGATAACATTACCTACGGTTGTAGCGGATTTGAAAAAGGGCTTATCGTATGTGAGGTGCTCCTCGTACATTGAGTAAAGTATTCTTCTGTGCACAGGCTTCAAACCATCGCGTACATCCGGCAGCGCACGTGCTACTATTACGCTCATAGCATAGTCTATGAACGCTTCCCTCATTCTTTTTTCTATATCCACATCCACAATCGTCTGGGTATCAAAATACTCCTCGAAATGTGAATCCTCATACTTTTTATTTTTAGCCATACCTTTTCTCCTTTTCAGAGTGCATCTTATTTACTACACGTCAAGGTTTGTTACATACTGTGCGTTCTCTTCTAT
>JAZNZL010000166.1:0-1670 GCA_045594925.1 Clostridia bacterium | reverse complement strand
TCAAGCTGACTTGTAGGCTCGTCCAGAATAAGTACGGATGGCTGCATAACCATAACAGAGGCAAGGTTTAAAAGCTGCTTTTGACCACCTGACAGCTCTGTTACATTTTTATAAAACCATTCCTGAATACCGAAAAACGATGCCATTTCAGAAACTCTCGTCCTGATTTCAGGAGTGGAGTATCCAAGACTCTCAAGACCAAATGCAAGCTCGTGCCATACTTTATCGGTTACAATCTGGTTGTCGGGGCTTTGCATAACAAACCCTATTTTTGCAGCCTGCTCTTTTGAATCTGTTTCTGATAGCTCCTTGCCGCCAAAGTATATATTACCACTTATATTCCCGAATGGAGCAAGAGAAGACTTTAACAGCTTTAAAAGGGTAGTCTTGCCGCATCCGGATTTTCCGCAAATGGTTAAAAAATCGCCGCGTTCTATGGACAGATTTATATTATCAAGAGCCTTGACTTTTCTGTTTGGATATGTAAAGCTTAAATTTTTAATGCTTATGATTTCCATCTTCTCACCTCCCAAAGTTCAATGGTTATAGGATATATACAAAGAAGCAGATATGATAAAAACACACTTAGCCCAAAAAACGAAAAAGGCTCTGTCTTCATATATGGAAAATAGCTGAAATCCATCCCGCCGCATAAGCTGCCGATAAAAGTATATATGCCTAAAATCAAAATGTATAAAAGTGCTTTCTTATCTCTTTTATCAAATGTATATATCGAAAAAGCCGTTCTTCCGGGTAAGCCGTAGCCGCGTGATTTCATACTGTCTGCAGTTTCTATTGCGTTTTCTAAAGACCAGGTTGTCATAATGGATAAAATATTAAGTCCATTTTTTGCCCGCTTTATAACACTGCCATTACTTACATCGCGTCCCATACAGCGCTGAGCATTTGTAACAACTTTAAGCTGTGCAGTAAATCTCGGCACGAATCGGAGTGTCATAGAAATAATCAGTGACAGCGCCGGAATGATTTTTCCGAACAAATAAATAAACTTATCGCTTGTGAAAATCTGGTTATAACAGCTGAAATGGGAGATAACACTTATAATCATAGCCGCCGTTGCAAGCCCGTAAATAATGGATTCAAGCGTTATCGGATTACCGCTTGGCAGGTATTTCAAAACAGTCAATCCTTCGTGGTTAAATGCAGGGTTAATAAGCGCCATTACGATAAGCACCGGCAGCATATATATCAGATTTGTTTTGATTGCTTTTTTACCCTTTAGCATCACAGAGTATGTAAAGCCAGATACCAGAGATATACTAAGACAGATGGGATGCATAAAAAAGCAGGAAAACCCGATTACAAATACAAAATATATAAAATTTACAATAGGGTGATAGGTTTTAAATTCGCTCATAGCATAACCTCTCTCCTGATTTTGATTTTCGCGTACGGAAACATTTAACAAGTACAGTGGCCCTTGCCACCACAGACAATAAAAAAACTGTGGTAATTTTTTAAAGAAAAATTACCACAGCTGAGTTTTTCTGTGATGAATCACAATTCAGTTGAAACGCAACTGAAAATATTACCCTCAGTGCAAATAAGCACTTTACGGATAACACCAAAGCAGGTCTTGTGACTCGCACCATATAGACTAAAAAGGTCCGCATCTTTGTATTCTGCCTTCTCGGTTTCCCAATGACCGG
>JAZNZL010000165.1:0-9048 GCA_045594925.1 Clostridia bacterium | reverse complement strand
ATTATTCAACAATTGCTAAAATATCGCCCTGACGTACTATGATACTTTCTTCGCCATCTACCTTAACCTCAGTGCCGGCATATTTATTGATAAGTACTTTATCGCCTACTTTTACTTCCATCTTTACTTCCTTACCATCTACCATGCCGCCGGGACCAACTGCCACAACCTCTGCTACCTGAGGCTTCTCTTTTGCGTTTCCTGCAAGGATAATACCGCTTTTAGTGGTATCCTCTGCTTCTGTCATCTTAATTACGACTCTGTCTGCCAATGGCTTAATTGTCATTTTAACTTACCTCCTATATATTAAATCTTTTGATTTTTATTCTTTAGGAAATTATTTCCTTTTTCATACATATTCATACATCATAAATATATATGAATTTTTATTTAAAATATTTTACTCCGGATTCAAACAGTTTCTGGTCCTTGTTTCCGGGAATGTTTTTATACAAACCATTACCAAAGCGCTCTGAATGACCCATCTTACCCAAAACTCTGCCATCAGGACTTGTGATACCCTCAATAGACAGCACTGAGCCGTTGGGGTTAACAGATATATCCATACTTGCTTTTCCGCTTAGGTCTACATACTGTGTGGCTATCTGTCCATTTTCCACAAGACGCTTCACCATATCATCGCTTGCTACAAACCTACCCTCACCGTGTGAGATGGCTATTGAATGAACATCGCCCACCTCAACACCTGCAAGCCAGGGTGATTTGTTTGACGCAATACGTGTATTTACTATACAGGATGCGTGGCGGTTAATGGTATTAAATGTAAGTGTGGGGAAATCAGGCTCTATATCGCATATCTCGCCGAAAGGCACAAGCCCAAGCTTTATAAGTGCCTGGAAGCCGTTACAGATACCAAGCATAAGACCGTCACGGTTTTTAAGCAGGGTATGTACTGATTCTTTTACAGCCTCATTCTTAAACGCAGACGCTATAAACTTGCCCGAACCATCAGGCTCGTCACCGCCGGAGAATCCGCCGGGAAGCATTACTATCTGGCTATTATCTATTCTGCGTGCCATCTCTTTCAAAGACTCTGCTATATGCTGAGATGAAAGGTTATTAACTACGAACACATCAGCGATTGCACCTGCTTTTTCAAAAGCTCTTGCTGTGTCGTATTCGCAGTTTGTTCCCGGAAATACCGGAATAAATACTCTGGGAGCAGCAAACTTTTCTTTACTGTATATAGCACGTGTGAAGCCGGTTGAAGATATGGTTTCTATTTCTTTTTCTTCCTGATTTACCTTAGTGGGGAATATTTTTTCAAGCACTCCGCCCCAAAGCTCTATGGCTTTAGCAACAGAGATTTCACTGTCTGCAAACTTAACAACAGCTTTATCAGGAGTTGTTTTACCTATTACTTTAAAATCAAGTCCTTTCAGTTCACACAGACACGCGTCCTCTGCCATCTGCAGAACAAAGGCTCCGTTTGCCGGGTCAAATATACCTGCTTCGTCAGTGAATTCAACACCCACGTTGTTACCGAAGCACATATTTGCCACTGCCTCTGCTGCACCGAATCTGCCGCATACCTTTGCTGCTACAACCTTTTTATCAGCAATCATCTTCGCAACTGCATCATAAACAGCTTTGAGATTTTCAAAATCAGGTATGTAGTTTTCATCCTTTTTAAAGTTTACGAACACAACATCCGATGAAATCTTTTTAAATTCAGGAGATATGATATCGTCTACCTTAGCAGGTGTGATTGCAAAAGACACCAATGTAGGTGGAACGCTTATATCATTAAATGTTCCTGACATACTATCTTTACCGCCGATTGCACCAAGACCAAGCTTTTCCTGTGCATTAAATCCACCCAAAAGTGCTGACAGAGGCTTACCCCATCTTACAGAATCAGCATCCAGTCTTTCAAAGTATTCCTGGAATGTAAGGTATGCTTCCTTATAGTTACCACCGGTGGAAACCAGCTTTGATACTGAATCAACTACTGCATAGGTCGCTCCGTGATAGGGACTCCACTCTGAAAGATATGGGTCATAACCATAGGACATTACAGAGCAAGTGGTGGTCTCACCATTTAACACCGGCAGCTTTGAAACCATTGCATCAGGTTCTGTAAGCTGTTTCTCTCCGCCAAAGGGCATAAGCACTGTATATGCACCGATTGTAGAGTCAAAACGTTCTACTAATCCTTTCTGTCCGGCACCATTTAAGTCAGTAAGAATTTCTTCAAGACCTTCTGCTCCTTTACGGGCGGATGGCACGAAATAGCCCTCGCCTTCAGGGGCTTTAACAACAACATCTATTGACTTGGTTGCTCCGTTAGTATTCAAAAACTCTCTGCTGATATCAACGATTGTGGCACCTTTCCAGTGCATCTTAAGACGCATATCATCTGTAACCTCTGCTACAACAGTTGCTTCAAGGTTTTCCTCGTTTGCGTAATTTATAAACTTATCTGCATCAGCTGCCGCTACCACGCAAGCCATTCTTTCCTGAGATTCGGAAATTGCAATTTCTGTACCATCAAGACCTTCGTACTTTTTCGGTACTTTATCAAGGTTTATAACAAGACCATCGGCAAGCTCGCCGATTGCTACCGACACTCCGCCTGCACCAAAGTCATTACAACGCTTTATCAATGTGGTTACATCTTTATTTCTGAAAAGGCGCTGAATCTTACGTTCAACAGGGGGGTTACCCTTCTGCACCTCTGCTCCGCAGCTCTTAAGTGATGAATCTGTGTGTGATTTTGAAGAGCCGGTTGCTCCGCCTATACCATCACGGCCTGTTCTGCCGCCAAGTAAAACTACCACATCACCTTTTTCGGGGCGTTCCCTACGAACATTCTCACAGGGTGCCGCACCTACAACTGCACCGATTTCCATACGCTTTGCCACATATCCGGGGTGATATATCTCATGTACCTTACCTGTTGCAAGGCCTATCTGGTTACCGTATGAGCTATAGCCTGCAGCAGCGCCCTGAGAAATCTTTCTTTGAGGAAGCTTATTAGCCATAGTATCAGCAACACTCTGGCGCACATCGCCGCTACCGGTTACGCGCATAGCTGAATATACATAAGCTCTTCCTGAAAGCGGATCACGGATTGCTCCGCCAAGGCAGGTAGCAGCTCCGCCGAAAGGCTCTATCTCTGTGGGGTGGTTATGTGTTTCATTTTTAAACATAAGCAGCCAGGATTCTGTTTTGCCGTTAACATCAACATCTATCTTGATGCTGCAGGCATTTATCTCTTCTGACTCATCTATATTTTTCAATAGCCCTCTGTTCTTAAGCTCCTTAACAGCAATAGTTGCTATATCCATAAGGCAGATATCCTTTGTACGATTAAGCTTTTTACGTACTTCTATATAATCGCCGTAGGTCTTCTCTATAAATTCTGCGCCCTTGCAAAACTCAATATTTTCAAGCTTTGTTGAGAAGGTGGTATGACGACAATGGTCCGACCAATATGTATCTATCATTTTAAGTTCGGTGATTGTGGGGTTACGCTTCTCTGTATTTTTAAAATACTCTTTGCAAAGCTGCAAATCATCAAGCCCCATAGCAAAACCGGTTTCTTTGAAAAAGGCGTTAAGGGCAGCATCATCAAAATCTATAAAGCCCTCAACTGTTGCCACTGTCTGTGGAATATCAAGCTCAACAGTCAAATCCTCAGGCTTTTCCAAAGACACCTCACAGCTCTCTACAGGGTTTATAAGGTATTTCTTTATTTTATCAACCTCTTCATCCGACACTTCTCCGCTTAAAACCACAAGCTTTGCTACCTTAACCTCCGGTCTGTGACCGCCGGTTAAAATTTCTATACACTGCATACAGGAATCTGCTCTCTGGTCAAACTGACCATCAAGAAGTCCCATAGCGAATACTTTATCTTCTTTGGATATCTCTACTGCTTCATCATAGCAATCATCTACCGGTGGCTCTGAAAAAACCGTAGTCTTAGCTTTTGCATACTCTTCATCTGTCAAGCCTTCACAGTCGTATCTGTTTATAATACGAACGCCTGTAAGGCCGTTTATGAGAAGATTATTCTTTAAATCACTATACACTGAACGTGCCTCTACATCAAAGCCTTTTTTCTTTTCAACAAATATTCTTCTTAACACTTCGATTTACCTCCGCCGGATTGATTTTATACTTTGTTTTTCTTTATACATTGAATCTGAACAGCACTATATCGCCATCGTTCATTACATATTCCTTACCTTCTAAACGCACAAGGCCCTTATCCCTTGCTGCAGCGTAAGTTCCACAAGACATCAGATCATCATAAGCAACAACCTCAGCTCTTATAAAGCCCTTTTCAAAATCTGTATGAATCTTACCTGCTGCCTGCGGCGCCTTAGTGCCTTTGGTTATGGTCCATGCCCTTACCTCAGGCTTACCCGCCGTAAGATAGCTTATAAGCCCCAAAAGGCTATAACTTTTCTTAACAAGTCTGTCAAGACCGGACTCTTCTATGCCTAGCTCTTTTAAAAACATCATCTTCTCGTCTTCATCAAGCTGCGACACTTCTTCTTCTATCCTCGCCGATATTGGAAGCACCTCAGATTTCTCTTTAGCTGCTATTGCCTCAACCTCTTTTACCATTTCGTTATTTTCTATGCCATTTGCAAAGTCATCTTCAGACACATTCGCCGCATAGATTATTGGCTTAATGGTTAAAAGCGCAAGCTCCTTCAAAAACGGTTTTTCCTCTTCGCTAAACTCTATAGCTCTGGCTGTGATTCCATTTTCAAGGTTTTCCTTAATCTTTTGCAGAGTCGCCATTTCATCCTTATATTTTCTTTCACCGGTTTTTAAGAGCTTAGAGGTTTTCTCTATACGTTTATCTATAAGCTCAATATCAGCAAATATAAGTTCAAAATTTATGGTTTCTATATCTCTGCCGGGACCTATCTGTCCGTCCACGTGAACTATATTGGTATCTTCAAAGCAACGAACCACGTGAACTATTGCATCCACCTCGCGGATATGGGACAAAAACTTATTACCAAGTCCCTCGCCTTTTCCGGCACCGCGAACAAGACCTGCAATATCCACAAACTCTATAATAGCCGGTGTAACCTTTTCAGGCTGGTACATCTCGGCAAGCTTATCCAGTCTTTCGTCAGGCACTGTCACAACGCCAACGTTAGGCTCAATTGTGCAGAACGGATAGTTTGCAGCCTCCGCACCTGCCTGTGTGATGGCATTGAAAAGTGTACTCTTACCCACATTAGGCAAACCCACTATACCTAATTTCATATTTATCTTCATCTCCTTATATTTAAGGGGTTTTCGGCGTTTTTGATTGGCTGTTCTCCATTTTTACGCCATCTGTTCTTTTACAATTTCTTGCTTTTTGAATGATTTACAATATGTATCAACTTATTCATAAAAAAGCAGTCCAATACAGCATATAATTTTACCATATCAGGCTGAAAAAGTCAATTAAAATTGTTTTAATTAACTCTTTTTAGCCTACAATCAAAAAAGCACAAAAACCGGGACAACACATCCCGGTTTTTGTTTCTTTATTTCACTTTGCTTTAGCTGTTTTTATATGCTTCCAGTCTTTCCAAAATCATCTTATTGATAAGCTGAGGATTACCCTTTCCTTTTGATTCCTTCATTACCATTCCCACAAGGAAGCCCAGTGCTCGGGTTTTACCGTTTTTATAATCTTCAAAAGATTGTGGGTTTTTAGAAAGCACATCGTTTACCATTGCCTCGATTGCGCCTTCATCGCTTATCTGTGCAAGGCCAAGCTCATCTACTATCTTCGCAGGGGAGTCGTTTGTTTCAAACATACGCGCCAGCACCTTTTTAGCAGCTGTTATACTTATGGTGCCGTCACCTGTGATTTTACCAAGCTCATTAAGGCTCTCTGGTGTGAAAGGAATATCGTCAAAGCTGATATCTTTATCCTTTACATATTTCATAATATCGCCCTGAAGCCAATTCGCTGTCTGTTTCGCATCGCCGCCAAGCTCGATACACTTATCAAAAAATCTCGCCATACTCTTATTGCCTACGATTATACCAGCTTCGTAATCGCCAAGAGAAAGCTCTTCGGTATATCTTTTCTTTTTAACATCTGGCATCTCAGGTATTTCGGCACGGATTTTTTCTATCCATTCCTCATCTATAACCATAGGAGCAAGGTCAGGCTCGGGGAAATATCTGTAGTCGTGGGCTTCTTCCTTACTTCTCAAAAGCACATTCTCGCCCTTGCCATCGTCCCAACGGCGTGTTTCCTGCTCTATTACACCGCCATTTTCAAGTATCTCGGTCTGTCTGCCGATTTCATACTCTATGGCTCTCTGTGTGCCGCTGAAGGTTGACACGTTTTTCATCTCTGAGCGTGTTCCGAACTTATCGCTGCCCACAGGTCTTAATGATACGTTTATATCGCATCTCAGCGAGCCCTCTTCCATTTTACAGTCGGAAACCTCTATATACTGCAGAATGGAACGAAGTGTTTCCAGATATATTCTGGCTTCCTCCGCGCTTCTTAAATCAGGCTCGGATACTATCTCAATAAGCGGCACTCCGCAACGATTGAAATCAACATACGACTCATCTCCCATTACAGAATGTATAAGCTTACCTGCATCTTCTTCTATATGAATTCTGGTGATACCTATTCTCTTTTTCTCGCCATTTACATCTATATCAAGATAGCCGTTAGTGCAAAGAGGCAAATCAAACTGTGATATCTGATAAGCTTTGGGAAGGTCAGGATAGAAATAGTTTTTTCTGTCCTGCTTACTTTCTCTGGTAATATTACAGTTAAGGGCAAGTCCCGCCTTTATTGCGTACTCAACAACCTTTTTATTGAGAACCGGCAATGTTCCGGGCATACCCATACACACCGGACAGCAAGAGGTATTTACATCAAGACCGAATTCATTTTTACAGGAGCAATATATCTTTGTGGCGGTTGAAAGCTCCGCGTGAACTTCCAGACCAATGACTGATTCGTAATTCATCTTAATACCTCCTTATCATAATACAGGACGGATTTTACCATAATCCGTATTCTGTTCAAATGTATATGCCGCCTTTATAAGTGTGCTCTCATCAAAGGCTTTTCCTATAAGCTGTACGCCCACAGGAAGATTATTCTTACCAAAGCCTGCCGGAAACGCAATAGCCGGAAGCCCCGCGATATTTACAGATACTGTGTATATATCGTTAAGGTACATTGCAACCGGATCGGTTATCTTTCCGCCGATATCAAAGGCGGTATCGGTGGTTACAGGTGAAAGTATAACATCATATTTACTCAAAGCATTATTAAACGCCTGCTTAATAAGGGTTCGTACCTGCTGCGCCTTTTTATAATATGCATCATAATAGCCTGAACTTAAAACGTATGTGCCAAGCATTATACGACGCTTAACCTCACTACCGAAGCCCTCTGAACGGCTTGCGCAGTAAAGCTCGTTTAAATCCTCAAACTGCTTTGCTCTGTGTCCGTACTTGATACCATCAAAGCGGGCAAGGTTTGAGCTTGCTTCTGCTGAAGAAATAATATAATAAGCGCTTACCGCATAATCGGTCATAGGAAGACTGAATTCCTCTACAGTTGCGCCCATTTCCTCATACTTTTTGATTGCATCTAAAACTACAGCCTTAACGTCTTCCGACACGCCGTCTGCCAGATACTCTGACGGAACGCCTATTTTAAGACCCTTTACATCATTTACAAGTGATGCCCTATAATCAGGTATTTTAACATTTGCAGATGTGGAATCCATACTGTCATGACCGGCAATTGTATTCAAAACTATTGCACAGTCAGTAACATCTTTTGTCATAGGACCTATCTGGTCAAGCGAAGACGCAAATGCTACAAGACCATATCGGGAAACAAGTCCGTATGTAGGCTTTAAGCCTACGATTGAGCAAAATGCTGCCGGCTGACGGATTGAGCCACCGGTATCGCTGCCAAGTGAAAATATGGCTTCATCAGCAGACACCACCGCAGCACTGCCGCCGGATGAACCGCCTGGGATTTTATTTAAATCATAAGGGTTTCTGCACAGCTTAAAGTATGACGTTTCAGTAGATGCACCCATAGCAAACTCGTCCATATTGGTTTTACCAACAATAACTCCGCCTGCGCTTTTTATCTTATCAGACACGAAAGCATCATATGGCGGAACGAAGTTCTCGAGCATTTTTGATGCACAGGTGGTCGCTATACCTTTAGTACAGATATTATCCTTAACCGACGCCGGAATTCCGCACAAATCAGCTATTGCCTCTCCCGACGCAATTTTTGCATCGGCTGCTTTTGCCTGCTCCATAGCTGACTCTGCACAAACGCTGATATATCCGCCTATTTTACCGTCAACCTCTTCTATACGATTAAGCACAGATTCTGTGATTTCCGTGCTTTTTACCTCTTTATTCTTAAGCATATCGGAAAGCTCGTGAATAGTTTTTTCATAAAGTTTCATATCTCAGCTCTCCTCCTTACTCTACTACCTTTGGCACAAGCACACAGCCTCTTGCCTTTGCAGGTGCGTTCTTTAAAATATCGTCACGTTCAAAAGACGGTTTTACCTCATCTTCCCTGAAAACATTATATATATCCGATATATGGTTTGTTGGCAGTGCCTGCTGTGTATCAAGCTCCGAAAGCTTATTTGCAAACTCTATAACCGCCTCCAGACCCAATGATTCAAGTTCTTCATCAGTAAGCTTAAGACGTGCAAGTGATGCTATATGCTTAAGCTGTTCTGTGGTAACTTTCATTTAAATCACCCTTTCATAGTGCAATACCATTATTATACAACATATTTTTCGCTTTTGCAATATTAAAAGTGCCACACTTTGTGCGGCACTTTCTCATTTTATCATTTCTAAAAATTCTGCTTCTGTCAAGACAGCAACACCCAGCTGATTTGCTTTATCCAGCTTACTGCCGGCTGCTTCTCCAGCTACTACATAATCAGTTTTTTTAGACACACTGCCCGACACCTTACCGCCAAGTCTTTCGATTATCTCTCCGGCTTCCTTTCTGCCGTAAGCTTCAAGTGTACCGGT
>JAZNZL010000164.1:0-2688 GCA_045594925.1 Clostridia bacterium | reverse complement strand
TATGAGACAACTCCTTGGCTCACAGAACGACATGGCTACGATCCGACTTATATTTTTGTTCTGTAATAAGGTCTGCTTTTTTTAGTTTTGCCAGATGATACGAAACTGTTGCGCCGGTCAGATTAAACTGCTCACCAATCTCTCCCGCAGACTTTTTACCGCTTTTTAACATTTGCAATATATCACGTCTTACAGAATCGGATATAGCCTTTAATGTTTCATTCATACCCATTTACTTCACGCCCCATCAGTATTTAGAAATATTTCTAAATAGACTATAGCACAATCAAAACGCAAAGTCAAGAGCTATTTAGAAAGTTTTCTAAATTGATGTTGTTATAACAGGCATATATAATACATTTTTATTATACTGTGAAAAAAATGCTTGCATTTTATGTTTTTATGTGCTACAATACTATTCGTATCTACTTGGATTGATTTAACAGGAGGTGTTTCATATATGGCAAAATGCGAAATTTGCGGCAAGGGCGTTGTGTTTGGTATCAAAATGAGCCACTCTCACAGACGTTCTAACAGAACCTGGAAACCGAATATCAGAACTGTAAAGGCTACCGTTAATGGTACTCCTAAAACTTTGAAGGTTTGCAGCAGATGTCTGCGTACTTATAAATCTCAGCAGGCATAATGATTTTTTAATTACAGGAAAATCATTACCCGACGGTTAATTTGCCGTCGGTTTTTGTTATGTAAAAAAGGTTCAGGAACTCCTGAACCTTTTTGTTTTTACAGATATTGTCGTATATCCACTGCAAGCTTTTCCTCAAGATTTATAAGTCGTTTTGTTATGTCTTTCGATACTTCATCTGCAGCCTTATACTTATTAAGATACTTATTAAGTGATTTTACTCCCATATTACAGCCGTCTGTCATAAGGTCTGCCACAGTTTCGTCGGATTCATTCATAGCAAGCATTACGTTGGTTTTCATCCAGGACATCCCCTTTGCCACCGGCGCAGGATCTTTACCCTCATCCTGATACTTATCAAGCTGACCCTGTATTTCGCTGTCAAGCTTACTATGCTCTTGCCTGCACTTTGTAAGCTTACCTTTAAGCCCTTCATCGCTTACTACATCCAGCACTTCCTCTATAGAGCTTATACCCATCTTTACACCTGCATCACACTCACGGAGAAGCTTTATTGTATCTTGCTCAACCATTTTTCAACACTTCCTTATTTATTTGATACAATAATTCTTCCCTTATTCGTATTTTATATTCCAATTATTCGTCTTTATGTATGCCGAAAACACTACGCAGAATTTTACGCCAGAATTTCGGCGCTTTCCATACTACTACCTTCATTTAAATCACCACCTTTTCGGGATAAACCTTCCATACATAATATGCCCGCACAAATTATTTGGTGATTTGGACAAGTATGTATAAAAAGGAATTAAAAGGTAAGAATAACTGTACGGAGGTGTTTGCTTTGAAAAAAATCATACTTAAAGCCGCTAAAAAGCAAAAAAACGAAAAAAGCGGAAAGACCTTTTATACGGTTTTATTTATTGCTATTGTTCTGGTGGGTACTACCGGATACATTATGCGTATGCAAAACAACGCAATATCGGAGCTTTCTGAAAGCGGTATAGAAAAGATTTCTGTATCCGTTCCGCAGACAGCCACTCATTTGATGACCGCATCCGATAGCCAAATACCGTCGGAGCAGGTGCCTGTTTCCACAGTGCCTGAGGAAAGCTGGCAAAGCGACGACGTACTGCCCGTAACAGAGGAATTCCCCACAGAGGATTCAGTAGCCGTAACTGCAGAAAATCTTAATACACAAGATGATACGCAGACCAAGACAAATCTCACCCCTGAAATCACATCCTTGCTTGCGCCGGTATCCGGTGAAATTATAAAAAATCACAGCGATACAGAGCTTGCCTACTCAAAAACTATGGAAGACTGGCGACTCCATAAGGGCGAGGATATAAAAGGCTCAATAGGTACAACAGTTGTTGCGGCAGCCGACGGGGTGGTCAGCGAATGTTATGAGGACACTGCCTACGGAGTAACAATTATTATAGACCACGGCAACGGGCTTTTTACCAAGTATTCAAACCTGGCATCTTATGATATGGTATATACAGACAAGGAAGTGTCTGCCGGCGATGCTATAGGTGTAGTGGGCGATACGGCAGAGTTTGAAATAGCCGACGAGGCGCATCTGCATTTTGAGGTTATAAAAGACGGCAGAAGCGTAAACCCGTCGGATTATATAAAAAGATAAGAAAACCACGCGGGAAAGCCGCGTGGTTTTTTTGTGATATCTCATATAAATTATTTGCCCTTTTCAACAATAAAGTCAAGCACATCCTCGGCTGCATTTCTTATTGCTGAGTATTGCTCCTTATCCCTCATTGAAGAATACTTGAAGCAGGCATAAAGAGTATCGGTTTTAACACCTTTTTCCTCCAGATATTTATTACCTTTAAGACTTAACGCCACCGGTACTCCTGAAGGATTTTTGTAAATCTGCTCTTCACTTAACTTAAGGTCAGCCGCTTTTTGCGAAACGTCTTCAAAAAAGTCCTTATCTGTATAAAGATCAAGCAAATCCTTATCTATAAGGCACAGTATCGTTTCCTCAAGCGCAAACACAAGCGATGCCTGCATACCGGCATTTATATCATTTTCATCTTTAATTTCATAAGGCACTGTTA
>JAZNZL010000163.1:0-1923 GCA_045594925.1 Clostridia bacterium | reverse complement strand
TTCCGTCACCTTAAGGATGCTTTGTCAGACGGAGATTATATTTGGGTAGTGTGGTTTGCTCTTGTCAGCTGTTACCTTGTAGGAGAGCTTTGTTCGTATTATAAAGCCGTTAACGGCAGTGTCAGCTTTGAACAAATGTGCGAAATTGTGAGGATGTACTCCTCGGAAATAGTATACAGCGACGAGAATATCCTTGCCTTAAAAAACACAAGAGAATATACTGTAAAATGATAAAACCCGACTGTTCAAACAGTCGGGTTGGCTTTTATCAGCAAAGCTTTTTAAGTATTTCAGAAAATTTCTCTGCAACGGTTTTATGACCTTCTCTTGATGGGTGTACCGGTTCGGGCGGAATCCATCCGGTAGAGTCTATGTATATAACATCATCGCCTTTTTCGGCATTGTGCTTATCAACAGCGGTTTTGATTTCTTTTGTCAGGCAACCGAAGAAAGGAGTCAGGGCAATTATTTTTGATTTGGGATTTCTTTCTCTTACAATATCCAAAAATTCAAGATATTTCTGTGTAAATACCTCTGTGTCTGCAAATCTGTCATTTGCGCCGTGGTTTATTACTATAAAATCAGCATTGATGCTGTCCATAGGAGAGCCGTCGCTGTAGTATTTGTAAGATATTCCCACAGGCGGAATGTTTCCTGCACCTGTTTGTGTTGTACCAAGCGAGCCGTAAGCCATAATCACCGGTCTTAAATTAAGCTTTTCGGCTGTGAGCCAGGCATAAGTGGCTGTGGCATCATCCCAGTAAACCATATCGTCGTTGCTTTTGTAATATTTAAGATGACCGTCAACCTCAATACCCTCGGTTACTGAATCACCGATAAATTCTATCACAGGTCTGTTGTCTTCAGGTAAATCCCAAAAAGCATCAGCTTCAATATCAAGCAGTGAAACGCAGGACTCAATCGGCTCAAACCACCTGTGATGCGATTCCACAGAGCCTTTCATTATAACACGTACCTTGTGCTTGCCGTCTTTGGCAGAGATTCTTATAAACCTGTCAAGAGGCACCTCAATATTTGCGCCGTCATCTACATTTATGTACATGTGTGGAAAAGGTGTTCTGCAGTAGGATATATCAAAACCTATTATTGCATAATCTCCACAGAATCCAAATTCAAAATAATTTCCGTTAGCAGTTGATTTGGCAGCATTTTTCGGCCATCTGCCGGTAACGAATTTTTCGCCTATATTCCATCTGCCGGTATATCTGATTTTATCGCTGTCAGGATAAATAATCATTTGCTTTACCTCTCATTGTCTTTTTTCTTTTTATATCACAAAGGCGCTGTATTGTCAAGCAATCAGTGTGTAAAATGTAAGCATATTGAAACCCTCAAATCACTATATCTTGAAAGCTGAGGCGCGGTGTGGTACAATAGATTCAACAAAGTTGAATCTATTCAGCTAAATTAGCCTGACGGCGAGCTAAATAGTGCAATAATTCTGTTAAAGAATGTCGTGCTTGATTGGGTATAATATTCTTAAAAGGCGGAGGAATCAAATGAAAAAGGTTGTAGTAGCTATAGATTCATTCAAAGGAAGTTTAACAACATTTCAGGCAGGAAAGGCGATAGAAGAAGCGGTTAAACAAGTGTATAAAGATGCAAAAATTATTATATCACCGATTGCTGACGGTGGTGAAGGAACATCTAAGGCTATTATCTCTGCGGTTAATGGTGAGATTATTGAAACAACTGTTTCCAATCCGCTTGGCAATAAAATATCTGTAGCTTATGGCTTTATTCCTGAAACAAAAACTGCTGTTATTGAAATGTCTGCGGCGGCAGGGATTACTTTAATAAGTGATAGCCATCGAAATCCAATGAACACTACCACTGTCGGTGTAGGAGAAATGATTTCAGATGCCATTAGCAGAGGCTGTCGGAATTTTGTTATCGGGATAG
>JAZNZL010000162.1:0-2530 GCA_045594925.1 Clostridia bacterium | reverse complement strand
CTCACAGAACGACATGGCTACGATCCGACTTCGATTTTTATAACCTGCTGACCGGGAGTAAGACTTTCAAGGACAGCCTCGCCCATAGCTTTTTCAGAAACAGAGGCAATAAAGTCTTTAACAACCTTAAAGTTGACGTCAGCCTCTAAGAGAGCCAGCTTGACTTCACGCATAGCAGCTTTCAAATCGGCTTCGGTAATTTTGCCTTTGCCGCGAAGCTTTTTAAATACTTCCTGAAGCTTGTCAGAAATATTTTCAAATGCCATACATAAGTCACCTCTTTTTTAAACCTGATTTTTTAATGTTTGGATAAGTGATAAAATCTGTTGTTTGTCAGTGCAATCGGATTTTTCCACAGAGGCTTCCAAAAGATCTACCGTTTCCTTGATGCCTTCAAATCGTGAAACAAGCCCCAAAGCCTTGTCGGCTTCTAAAAGCTTAACCTCTCCGCGCTTGATGAAATCGTGAGCGCCCTGTCTTGAGATGTTTGCGATTTCAGCGATTTCAGCCAAAGACAAATCATCGTCGTAATAAAGAGACATAACCAGTCTTTGCCGTTCGTTTAAGATGCCGCCATAAAAGTCGAGCAGATACACAAAATCAAGATTTTTCATTTAATCACCTACCGGTGTAAAGCAATTTACTTGACAAGTATACTACTATTGTAACCATTTGTCAAGCATTATTTTAAAAAATCACACCATTTTTGAAATATCTCTTTTAAGTCTTCCTATAATTTTCTTTTCGAGCCTTGAAATATACGATTGAGAAATCCCCATAAGCTCGGCAACTTCCTTTTGTGTTTTCTGTATACCGCTTTTAATGCCAAAGCGCATTTCCATAATGCTTTTTTCTCTGTCGGACAGCCTTTCCATAGCAACAATAAGCAGATGCCTGTCAACGTCGCTTTCTATGCTTTGGTATATAATATCGCCTTCAGTGCCTAAAATATCAGACAGCAGAAGCTCGTTGCCGTCCCAGTCCACGTTAAGCGGCTCGTCAATGGATATTTCGCTTCTGCGATGGGTATTCTTTCTTAAGTACATAAGTATTTCGTTTTCAACGCATCGTGAGGCATAAGTGGCAAGCTTGATTTTTTTCGATGGCTTGAATGTGTTGATGGCTTTTATAAGCCCTATAGTGCCAATGGATATCAGGTCTTCAACGCAAATGCCGGTGTTTTCGAATTTTTTTGCTATGTAAACAACCAACCGTAAATTGTGTTCAATAAGCATCTGTTTGGCTTTTTTTGGGTGCTGCTCAAGCATCAAGAGGTATTTTTCCTCATCGTCTTTTGAAAGTGGTGGCGGCAGAGCAGAAGGACCACCAATAAAATGCACCTCGTCATAGATTTTTAATATGTATAAAATTTTAATTATAAAGTTTCTTATGTTAGCAGATAAAGATGATAAACTCATTGAAAATCCTCCGATATAATGTTAGTCAAATATTTCAGGGTTTATAAGTGCGTCGTAATCCTTGCTGCAGGAAAGCTCCCTTCCTGATATACCAATTATAATGTTTTGGGTAATGTGTCGGTCAATTTTAACGGAATCAGGCCGAAATCCCAGTAACATCCCGTCAGCAGTTCCCAGCGAAGAAAAAGGAATTATTCTTAATCTTTGTGTCATTTCACCGCCTTTGCTGTTTAAAATTATGCTTTCCGGTGACGAATGCATCTGTTTGTATGCAATACTGAAGCTCTCGGGCAATATAGGCTGAAGACTGTTGAAATCCGCCACAACCACGGGTGTTTGTGTAACAGGCTCTTTTAGCATATTGCCGGTATCGACCAAAGCAGTAAGCGAAACGTTTTTGCCGAAAAGCGATATTTGAATATTTTTGTATGTACGGACTTTGTCAGTTTTGTAAACCCTCCACATAATGCGGATTATTATGTATGCTGTAAAAGAAGAAAAAATCAAAACTCTCCAGGGTAAATTAAAATAGAAAATGCCGTTGCTGATAACAGAGCCTTTTCCGGCACCGGTAAAGTAGAAAATGCCTAATGATACAGCACCGAAGATAAATGAAGTTATGTAAAACACGAGAACAGTTTTGAAGAAAGCATAAAATTTGCGTATGGTAAAGGTAATGGCAACTATTATAAAGGAAACAGCTATTTTAGCCATAACAGAGTAAAGCATTTTAATTTGCGGAAAAAACATAAGTACAGCGTAAATAGCACCGGTAAAAGCACCTGCAGCAATTCTAAAAGGCGAGGCACGGTTTTTGGTAATTTTGGCAGTGCCGGACAGCAGCAGACAGTTTATTGCAAAGTTAACAGCAAAAAGTACGTCAATATATACGGCAGTTTTCATAAAATGCCCTCCGCGAAATAAAAATCAAGTCAGTATATGTATATTATAATATGAAGAGAAAGTTTAATTTGTCGTAAAAGGTACATAGCAAAAAATTTCGTATAAAAAAGGCTGTAAAAAGATATTGACAAAGAAAAAACGATGGTGTATAATAACATATGATTTTATGATGTTATGATAGCATACGGCGTTTGTGCTCGCCTTACACA
>JAZNZL010000161.1:0-10759 GCA_045594925.1 Clostridia bacterium | reverse complement strand
CAGTGTATGACGTATCAACTCCTGCTGCTTTAAGCCTATCTACAAACTCTTTGGTATGGGGCTGTGCAAAAAACTCAACCACACTGTCTGCCATTATGCCGCCTATATCGTCTATGGTTGAAAGCTCATCCTTAGTTGCATCAAAAAGCGCATAAATATCGCCGAATTTCTTTGATATCAGCTTTGATGCACCCGCCCCTATATGGCGTATACCAAACGCATACAGCAGCTTTTCCATACCATTGGATTTAGATTTTTCAAGTGCTGCCAAAATATTATCTGCGCTTTTTTCACCCATTTTATCAAGTGCTGCCAGAGCCTGCCTGTCCATATAATAAAGGTCGGCACTATTGGATATAAGCTTATTTTCAACAAGCTTTTCTATTATTTGGGGTCCAAGACCCTCTACATCCATAGCATCTCTTGACACAAAATGAATAATCTTTCTTATTGCCTGAGCAGGACAGTCTGCTCCTGTGCATCTGTAAGCCGCCTCGCCTTCTTCACGATGAACTCTCGCTCCACAAGCCGGACAGGTCTGTGGCATATTAAACTCTAATTCTGCACCGGTACGGACCCCACTTACAACCTCTACAATCTCAGGGATTATATCCCCCGCTTTCTGGATGACCACAGTATCGCCTATACGAATATCTTTTTGCCTTATAAAATCTATATTATGCAATGTGGCTCTGCTTACGGTGGAGCCTGCTATAAGCACCGGCTCAAGCTCTGCAGCAGGAGTTAAAACGCCTGTCCTGCCCACTGCTACTGTGATATCCGTTATTCTGGTTTTCTGCTTTTCGGCAGGGTACTTATACGCAATAGCCCATCGGGGAGTTTTAGCTGTTGAGCCAAGCTCTTCCCTTTGGGACAGGTCATTTACCTTTATAACAGCGCCGTCTATATCATAATAAAGCTCGCGGCGGATACTGCCTATTCGCCCAATTTCTTCAAAAGCATCCTCTATAGTTTTAAAGCCCTTATCATTTGATATCACCTTAAAACCGCATTTGCGCAAAAGCTCCAGACCTTCAAGGTGGCTTTTAACCTCTCTGCCTTTAATCTGCTGGATATTGAACACAAAAATATCAAGATTACGTTTTGCAGCTACTGCAGAGTTAAGCTGACGAAGAGAGCCTGCAGCTGCGTTTCTCGGATTCGCAAAGGTGGTTTCGCCGTTTTCCTCACGTTCTGCATTTATCTTAGCAAAATCAGGCTTGGATATAAAAACCTCGCCCCTTACCTCAAGATAAGGGATATCCTCTCTGAGTCTTAAGGGAATGGATTTTACTGTTTTTAAGTTTTCTGTTACATCCTCGCCAGTTACGCCATCACCACGGGTGGAGCCTCTTACAAAAACAGAGTCCACATACTCTAACGAAACAGAAAGACCGTCTATCTTCTGCTCAACGCAGTAGAGAGCATCTGAAGCTGAATTCTTTACACGCACATCAAACTCTTTAAGCTCTTCAAAAGAAAACGCGTCCTGAAGACTCTGCATAGGCACCTGATGGGTTACGGTTTCAAAACCTTCAAGCACTGTTCCGCCTATTTTACGGCTGGGAGAATCTGCACTTACAAGAGAAGGATTTTCCTCCTCAATAGCAATCAGCTCACGCATAAGCTTATCGTACTGCTCGTCGGTTATATCAGGATTATCAAGTACATAATATTTATAACTGTGTTCGTTAAGAGTATTTTTCAGTTCCTCGTAACGCTTATCTACAGTCATCAAAACACCTCCGCACCGTCATCAAAATATATTGCCCTACGGTGAATTTTTATATCCTCTGCTCCTATTGACTGAAACTTCTCCAATGCACTCATCACAAGCTCCGGCTTTAAGTTTCGCTTACTTCCCGCATTTATCCGCATATCAACTGTATACACACCGGCTTCTCCGGTACACTTGAGCAAATGAATGTCGGGCAGTATATTTTCTTCCTTTTCGCCGCTTTTGCTTTTCTTTACAACAACCGCCTCGCCCATTGACATAAAGCCATCGCAATCAGGCATCTTAGCACTTTTCAGCGTAACAGTATAATGCGCCGTTTCTATATGCTTAAAGGCTTTCTCCTCATCGGCTTTACGGATTTGGATTACACGTATACCCGACGGCATTACATTATTGAGTGTGTCTTTGAAGGCATCAGAATTGACGTCCTCTTTAAATGTTACATCAAGGTACTCGCTTTCACTTGTAATACCCACAGACAATGGCAGTGCAACTGTCATTATTGTATGGGGATTAAAGCCCTGTGTGTACTCAAGGGGTGCCTTTGCCCTGCGCAATGCTCTGTTGAAGGTGCGCATAAGGTCAAGGTGAGATATGAAACGGGCGTCATCATTACGTTCGTATTTTATCCTGTATTTACTCATAGCATACCCCTCCTTTGAAAGATACTGCTCCGCAGCCTGCGCATTTCTGTCGGCAGTTAGGGGTTACCTCAGCTTTTTCTGCCCGTTTTGCCTCGTTTATAAGAAATTTCTTACTTACTCCAATATCTATCATATCCCAAGGGAGAATTTCATCAAAGCTACGCTCTCTCGTATAGAAAAACGGGTCTATGCCACATTCTGCAAATACAGAAAGCCACTTATCATAATCAAAAATCTCGCTCCAGCCATCAAGACGAATACCTCGCTCGACAGCTTTTAAAAGAACTTTCGAAAGGCGTCTGTCACCACGGGCAAACACACCCTCAAGCACGCTTACAGGCGCTTCGTGATAATTATACTTTATACTGCGGTCACGGATGGTGTCTTTAAGGAGCATCTGCTTTTCGTGCAGCTCGTCCATAGTATTCTGCCTTGCCCACTGGAAAGGCGTGAACGCCTTTGGCACAAAAGAGGATACGCTTGTGGTAATTCTTAAGCCTTTTCCACGCTTACTTTTATCAACCTTAAAGTATTCATCTGCAACCTTCTTTGCAAGATGTCCTATACCACAAACATCTTCATCTGTCTCATAAGGCAGCCCTATCATAAAATATAGCTTTATACTGCTATAGCCACCCTCAAACGCCATCTTTGACGCGTTCATAAGGTCTTCTTCAGTGATACCCTTATTTATAACATCACGCATACGTTGTGTACCCGCTTCCGGTGCAAAGGTCAGGCTGCTTTTACGCACCTTCTGTACCTTTTGCATCAAATCCATTGAGAATGAATCAAGGCGTAATGACGGCAGCGACAGACTAACGCACTGGCTTTCTGTTACATTTATAAGCTCCGAAGTAAGCTCCTTTAAGCCTCTGTAATCGCTTGTGGAAAGAGACGAAAGGGATATCTCCTCATAGCCGGTGGAGTCAAGGAGTTTCTTTGCATTTTCAAGCAGAGTTTCTGGACTTTTTTCACGTACTGGTCTGTAAATCATACCTGCCTGACAGAATCGGCAGCCACGTATACAGCCGCGGAACACCTCCAGCATTACGCGGTCGTGAACAACCTCCATATAAGGCACTATAACCTTATCGGGAGCATACATTTTATCAAGGTCTGCTACTATTCTTTTTTTAACTTTTACAGGTACAGTTTCATCTACAGGGGTAATTGATGCTACTGTGCCGTCAGCATTATACTCAACATTATAAAACGACGGCACATAAACGCCCTCTATCTGCGACACTGTGCGAAGATAGTCTTCTCTTTTTCCGTCGTTTGCCTTCCACTTGGCATAGGCATCCATAAGCTCCATCATAACCTCTTCGCCCTCACCAAGAACGAAAAAATCCGCAAAGTCTGCTATACACTCTGCACTGTATGCGCAAGGTCCGCCCATAACTACAAAGGGGTCATCCTCTCCTCTTTCAGAAGAAAGCTTAGGAACACCGCCAAGGTCAAGCATATTCAAAATATTTGTATAGCTCATCTCATACTGCAGAGTGAATCCCAAAAAATCAAAATCATCAAGGGAGTCATAGGATTCAAGCCCGTAAAGTGGGATGTTTTCTTTACGCAGCTGCTCCTCCATATCTATCCAGGGGGCAAAAACTCTCTCGCACCAGGTATCCTCTCTGCTATTCAAAAGATGATACAGTATCTTCATTCCCAAATGGGACATTCCCACCTCGTATATATCAGGAAAGCAGAATGCAAACCTGATATTCACATCATCTTTATTCTTATGAACACTATTATACTCATTACCGATATATCTGGTGGGCTTTGACACCTTCGGCAATATCTTTTGTACCTTTTCCTTTATATTCATTTGTTCCTCCGTTTAAAAGTCTGCCTACCGTAACATCTGCTCCGCAAAAAACAACGCCGTCTATAATCTCACTTTGGGTAAGCGTACCCAGCAAATTCATATCTTCGTCATACACAAAAAAATGGCATATATAATTATACCCGAAGCCATCTGTAAGGGACGACGCTATCACATTACGGCAAACTGCGATATGCTTTATTTTTAACCTTTTCCCGCTACGGTCAAACTCTTTGGTATAAATCATTTGCCGCAGAAAAACATACTTTTTTCTCTCTTCCTTTAGATTATACATCAAAAATGCCGAGATAACAAGAAGAGAAATATTATATTTGCTTATTAAAATAAAAATCAGTCCAAAAACAGCGAAAACTACTGACGTAATACGGGTCAGCTCTATCATTTTTCTATGAGCGCGTATGTATCCGTATCTATATGACAGCACCGATTCCAAAAACGTGCCCCCATCAAGAGGCAGCGCCGGAAAAGCATTGAGCCAGAATACAGCCAGATTGGATATTTCGAAAATATTGCTAATGTCTTTCGTGCTGCTCTTTAAAACCAATATCATCGCAAGACTCATAAGCGGTCCTGCGGCGGATATCACCATCATATTCAGCGGATTTTTAACACCTTTTATCTCAAGATTTACTCCGTAGGGCATAAAGCGTATTCCGCTTATTTTTTCGTTTAAAATCAGGCACGCCCCAAGATGAGCAAGCTCATGGATAATTACTGCTCCATACAAAATCAGTATATTTATCATATTCCCTGTGCAATAGGCTACAAACAGTATCAAAATCAAAAAACTGTCAATGTATAAATATTTTGATATCCTGATTTCAAACTACCTCCGTTATGCTGTTGGTTACCACTATTCACGATGCTTCATTTTTATATATTTTTCCGGGTCTGTCGGCTCATCGTCTACACGCACTCCAAAATGAAGATGAGGTCCTGTGGCAACTCCACTGGAGCCCACCTCTCCTATTTTGGTATTTGCATCTACTATTTCACCAGCTGTGACACTTACCGTATCCAGATGTGCATAAAAGGATTTTATACGTTGGGTATGCTGTATGAGGACACAGTTTCCGTATATATCGTCAACCTCAACCTCTAAAACCTTACCCGGTGCGGTGGATATTACAGTGTCTCCGCGGTTTCCGGCAATATCAACCCCGTAGTGCTTAGCATCCTGACCATAAACTGGATGCTCTCGCTCTCCGAAAGGTGATGTTACCTCTCCATTTAAGGGAATTACCATATTAACATTTTCAGGGTACACAAATTCATTATCGGCAGCTTTTGCAACAAGCTCAAGTTTCTCCTGCTGTGCGTCAAGGCCGGGTGTTTGAATCTGCTGGGATTGGGCATCTTCAAAAGAGGCTATGTCATCTCTGATTTTAAAAACATCCGTAATGGAAAGCCACAACACATTTGATGAAAGTGACGGATATTTTTCGTCCAGCAGTTGACACATCCTGATAAAGCTCTCCATAGCTTTTTCTGTATCGGATGACGCTACTAAAGTTTTTGCTACATATGGTCTTATCACATTATCCGATGATGAAAGCGGCAGGCACACCAGAAAAATAACTGCGCAGATTACAGTCTGACGGATGCTGCGGGTAACAAACCTTGATGGCTTTTGAGCTTTTGGCTTAGTGGTACGTTTATATCTTTTATTTATCTGTTTCATAATGTTCTTCCTTTCGATATTCCCTTTTTACAAATATATTCTAAAAAAGAAATATTATGAAAAACTGCATCCGGTGATTGAAAAAGCGGAACATATATTATATAATATTTATAGGGTTAATACATTTTAGCGGAGGACAGAAAACACTATGAAAAGACTTATCTACACAATCTTAATTGCCGCTATGGCTTTAACTATTTCAGGGAAAAACATACTACCAGATTCTAGTACAGTTCATATTAACGACGGCAATTTACACGTTTTTTACCTTGACGTAAATCAGGCAGACAGCGCGCTTATAATACTGCCAAACGGCGATAGCATGCTTATTGATGCCGGCAACGCAGAAGACGGAGCCAAAATTATAAAGAAGATTAAAAGTCTGGGGCTTGACACTGTAGATTACCTTATAGCGACTCACCCACACGCAGACCACATAGGCGGTATGGAGAAGGTTGTCAGGGCCTTTGACATCGGCAAAATATATATGACAAACGCACAGACGAACACCAAAACCTTTGAAAATCTTTTGCTTGCCATAAAGGAAAAGGGCAAAAATATTACCCGCGCAAAAGCTGGTGTGGAAATATTTTCAGAAGAAAACATATCTGCTCATTTTGTGGCACCCAATGCTGATTTCTACGATGATTTAAACAACTACTCCGCCGTTATGAAGCTTACATACGGGCAAAACTCGTTCCTTTTTACAGGCGACGCGGAAAAGCTTTCCGAAGACCAGATACGCCACAACATCAAGTGCGATGTTTTAAAGGTTGGGCATCACGGAAGCAGTTCGTCTACCACAAGCAATTTTTTAAAGAAAACCGAGCCTCAATATGCTGTTATATCCTGCGGAAGCGACAACAGCTACGGGCATCCCCACGACCAGGTTATGGAAAGGCTTGAAAGAGAAAAAATCAAGATTTACAGAACTGACAGAAACGGTACTATCGAAGCTGTTTCAGATGGCAAAAACATTACATTCTACACAGAAAGGTGAGATTTAAAATGAAGCTTATAATAGACAGATTTGAAGGTGACTTTGCAATAGTTGAAGCTGAAGACGGGTCAGTGTTTAACATACCAAAAAAGCTGCTTGTCTGCTGCAAAGAAGGCGATGTACTCAAGCTCGAATTTGACGAGGCTGAAACAAAAAACCGTGCCAAAAATATTAAAAATCTGATGAACGAGTTATTTGAATAATTACTTAAATAAATACACAAATTAAACATACACAAACAAAAACAGAGTCATACTTTATCAGTATGACTCTGTTCTTTTTTAAAAGCTTTTAAAATTATACTAATTCGATAATAGCCATTTCAGCAGCATCGCCGCGTCTGGGGCCTGTCTTTAAAATACGCGTATATCCGCCGTTACGCTCTGCATATTTGGGAGCGATTTCAGCAAACACCTTAGTCACAACATCTTCCTTTGTGATAAAAGCAAGTGCCTGACGTCTTGAGTGGAGCGTATTATCCTTGCCCAATGTAATCATCTTTTCTGCAAGGCTTCTTACTTCTTTTGCCTTTGCAACTGTTGTTTCGATTCTTCCGTTCTCCAAAAGTGAAGTAACGAGGTTACGAAGCATAGCCATTCTATTATCGGTAGCTTTACCTAATTTTCTTGTTCCGGGCATATCAGTACCTCCTTTTTTACAATAGTTATCCTAAACGTTTTATCCGTTTATATTATTCATCATAGTCTTTTGCAAACGAGAAGCCAAGTGCTGCCAGCTTGCCAACTACTTCCTCTAAGGACTTTCTGCCCAGATTTCTTACCTTCATCATTTCGCTCTCAGATTTATTTACCAAATCTTCTACTGTGTTGATTCCGGCACGCTTCAGGCAGTTGAATGAACGTACAGAGAGATCAAGCTCTTCTATAGTCATTTCAAGAACCATGTTCTTTTTATTTTCCTCTTTCTCTACCATAATATCTGTGTTCTTAATTTCATCTGTCAAATCAATAAACAGGCTCATATGGTCATTGATTACCTTCGCACTAAGTGATAATGCTTCCTCAGGTGTGATTGTTCCGTCTGATGTAATCTCTATTGTGAGCTTATCATAGTCTGTTACCTGTCCTACACGAGTATCGGTAACATAATAATTTACCTTCTGGATTGGTGAATAAATTGAGTCTACAGGGATTACTCCGATAATATTCTGTATCTTCTCTTTATTCTTTTCGCTGGTAACGTAACCTCTGCCGTTTGAAAGAGTAATTTCCATATACAGCTTTGCACCCTCATCCAATGTGGCGATGTGCAAATCGGGATTTAATATCTCTACCTCATGGTCGCATTTGATATCTCCCGCACAAACCTCACCGGGCTTATCAGCCTCGATATAAACAGTTTTTGTTGTATCGGAATGAACTTTGGTTATAAGTTTTTTTACATTCAAAACTATTTCGGTAACATCCTCTTTAACTCCGGGAATTGTGGAAAATTCATGAAGAACGCCATCTATCTTTATGCTGGTGGCTGCACTTCCGGGCAAAGACGAAAGCAATACTCGTCTTAAAGCGTTACCTATTGTGGTACCGTACCCACGCTCTAAAGGTACAACCTCAAATTTCGCAAAGGTATTATCCTCGCTCTTTTCGACACATTCAACCCTGGGCTTTTCCATTTCGATCATATCATAATCCTCCATTCCGTTTTACCGTCTAACAATTCATTGTTACACTTGCGCAAGGCACACAGTCTCTGCCGTTATGGCAGAGATACCTCGCCTTATCGCTACAAACCAGATAGAACAGATATTATTTAGAGTACAACTCAACTATCAAGTGTTCACTAACCTCGAAGTCTATATCGTCTCTTTCTGCAAGCTGTATAACCTTACCTGTAAGGGTTTTCTTGTCCATATCAAGCCACTTGGGAACTACTCTTGTGGAGTTTTTCTCAACGATAGCCTTCATTCTCTCTGAATTCATTGTCTTTTCTTTTACGGTAATAACTTCACCGGGATTTACCAGGTATGAAGGAATATCTACCTTCTTACCGTTTACAAGTATATGACCGTGATTTACGATCTGTCTTGCTTCTCTTCTTGTATTTGCAAGACCAAGACGGAATACTACGTTATCAAGTCTTGACTCGAGTATCTGGAGAAGCATCTCACCTGTAATGCCTTTTCTCTTTGAAGCCATTACATAGTACTTTCTGAACTGCTTTTCCAATACGCCGTATATGAACTTAACCTTCTGTTTCTCGGTAAGCTGCATTCCGTACTCGCTCTGCTTTCTTCTGTTTGTCTTGGGGTTCTTATTGCTTGATTTATCAATACCCATCACAGAAGGAGTAATGCCCAATGTTCTGCATCTTTTCAGTATGGGCTGCATATTTTTAGCCATGTTTTTTCCCTCCTAACTCCAATAATATAGAATCACACTCTTCTTCTCTTAGGCGGTCTGCAACCGTTATGAGGAATAGGTGTTACGTCTTTAATCATACTAACTTCAAGACCTGCTGTCTGCAATGCACGGATTGCTGCTTCTCTTCCGGCACCAGGGCCTTTTACATATACCTCTACAGTTTTCAAACCGTGCTCCATAGCAGCTTTCGCTGCTGTCTCTGCAGCCATCTGTGATGCAAAGGGTGTGCTCTTTCTGGAGCCGCGGAATCCGAGACCACCGGAGCTTGCCCAAGAAAGCGCATTTCCGGCTGTGTCTGTGATTGTTACGATTGTGTTATTAAATGTGGAACGGATATGAGCTGCTCCACGTTCAATATTTTTCTTCTCACGTCTTTTACGTGTTCTTTTTGGTTGAGCCAATTCTTATCCCTCCCTATTATTTCTTCTTACCAGCGATGGTTCTCTTTGGACCTTTTCTGGTACGTGCATTATTCTTTGTGTTCTGTCCTCTTACCGGCAATCCGCGCTTATGACGTGTGCCACGATAGCAACCGATTTCGATAAGTCTCTTTATATCAAGAGCTGTCTGTCTGCGAAGATCACCCTCAACAGTGTATTCTCTGTCGATGATATCTCTGAGTTTTGCAACTTCATCTTCCTGCAAATCCTTAACTCTTGTGTCCGGATTGATTCCGGTTTCCTTCAAAATTTTCTTTGAGCTGCTCTGGCCGATTCCAAAGATATAGGTAAGGCCTATCTCAACTCTCTTGTCTTTTGGTAAGTCAACGCCTGCAATTCTCGCCATTGAATTTTCACACCTCCTGTGATTTGTTTGTTTTTGTTGTTCCTTGTATATATAATAACCACAAGGTTATAAAGTACAAAGTGCTTTATACAGCCGCCCCTGTAAGCTATAAACAATACAGTCCCAAACCTGAAACCTTTTGGTTTTGATTAACCCTGTCTCTGTTTGTGCTTGGGGTTTTCGCATATAACCATGATGTTACCTTTTCTCTTTATGATTTTGCATTTTTCGCAAATCGGTTTAACAGATGGTCTTACTTTCATAATACATACCTCCATTTAATTTTATCCTGAATTATTTTGCCCTCCAAGTGATACGTCCTTTTGTAAGGTCGTAGGGTGACAACTCTACTGTCACTTTATCGCCGGGCAGTATTCTGATAAAATTCATTCTGAGTTTGCCCGAAATATGAGCAAGAACCCTGTGCCCGTTTTCAAACTCTACCTGAAACATTGCATTCGGCAAAGCCTCTATGACTGTGCCTTCAAGCTCCAATACATCTTCTTTCGCCAAGAATAAAACCTCCCTATTCTTTTTAGATATTGGCTTTAAGCTGTTCCTTAAGCTCTGAAATGACTTTACGTATCTGCTTGTCTGTCAGCTCTTTCCCTGTGCGTACTTTTTCAGCTACAGTTTCATCAACCACATCCAATGATGTTACGTGCTTCATTTTC
>JAZNZL010000160.1:0-3662 GCA_045594925.1 Clostridia bacterium | reverse complement strand
ATGGCGGCTGATATTCTGCTGTATCAGACTGACCTTGTGCCTGTGGGTGTTGACCAGAAACAGCATCTGGAGCTGGCAAGGGATATTGCAATCCGCTTTAACAACCTCTACAGTGAAACCTTTAAGGTGCCTGAGGGATTTATACCAAAAGCGGGGGCTAAGATTATGAGCTTACAGGAGCCTACCTCAAAAATGAGCAAATCTGACCCCAACGTAAACGGGTTTATATCTATACTTGACGACAACGACGCTATAATGAGAAAATTCAAGCGTGCCGTTACTGACAGTGACAGCGAAGTTGTTTTTAAAGATGGCAAAGACGGGATAAACAACCTTATAAACATTTACACCAGTGTTACCGGAAAAACCATTGAAGAAACTGAAAAAGAGTTTGCAGGCTGTGGCTACGGCGTATTTAAAGAAGCTGTGGGTACGGCTGTTTCGGAGCATCTCAAGCCTGTTCGGGAAAAATATGCTGAAATAATCAAAGACAAGGCTTATCTGGAGTCTGTTTACAAATCCGGTGCCGAAAGAGCCGAATATGTAGCAAGAAAAACTCTTTCCAAGGTTTATCGCAAAATTGGCTTTGTAAACAAATAATAAGGAGCGTACGTTATGGAAGTTCTTACTCTTATACTATGTTTTTCAATCGCTTTCTTTATATCACTGGCATCTACGCCTTTAGTAAAAACCATTGCCTGCCGTATAGGTGCTATTGATGTTCCCGACGGTGAAAGACGTGTTCACAAATCACCCATACCCAGACTCGGCGGACTGGCAATATTTCTTGGTTTTATATGCGCTGTGCTCACACTGGCAGATATTGATACACAGATGCGGGGTATTCTTATAGGTTCTTTACTGATTGTGGCAATAGGCATTATTGATGATGTGAAGCAATTAAAAGCTTCCATCAAGCTTTTAGTACAGATAGCTGCCGCTATTATTGTAGTGTGTCACAATGTGACAATCACTGCTATAAGTGTTCCGTCTTTTATCATAGAAGGCGGTATACTGCCGCTTAAATGGTTAAGCATTCCAATAACCGTTTTATGGATTGTGGGGGTTACTAACGCTGTTAACCTCATTGACGGTCTTGACGGTCTTGCAGTGGGTGTGTCTTCTATTGCAACATTTTCGCTGTTTTTCATAGCTATTTTAGCCGGTGAGCCTACAGTTGCACTCCTTTCTGCTGCACTGGCAGGCGGATGTCTTGGATTTTTGCCATACAACTTCAATCCGGCAAAGATTTTCATGGGTGACACAGGCTCTACCTTTTTAGGATTTATTCTTTCCGTTATATGTATTGAGGGATTATTCAAGGGATACGCTATTATATCATTTATTATCCCATTCCTTATACTCGGTCTGCCGATATTTGATACAAGCGTTGCAATTTTAAGGCGCATCCACGACAAAAGGCCTATTATGGGGGCTGACAGAGGTCATCTCCACCACAAGCTTATTGATATGGGATTTTCTCAAAAGCAAACGGTTGCTATCTTATACGTTATAGCAATGCTTTTAGGATTGAGTGCAGTAGTACTTATTGAACAGGGTGCACAAACAGCTTTCCTTATGATATCTATGGTATTACTGTTACTGATTTTCGGCGGAAGAATTGTGTCCTGGCAAACAGAACACATAAAGCAGGATATGGAAGAGCAAATATCAAAAGAAAACAAATCACAAAGCAACGACCAAGAATGATTAAAACCGGGCTGATATCAGTCCGGTTTTTTATTATCTATAGAGCAAGGGCTGAATTTGTTTTCTTTCAGCTGCCAGTTTTACTGTTGGTACTATCAGCTCCATTCTTGCTACAAGCGAATTTTTCTTTTTCTCCGGGTCATCCTGAGTGAATGGCACAAAATACACATTTTTACTGTTTAAAAGCATTCCGATATTCTTTGCACTGGCACCCAATCCATCGTTAGTGGAAACTGCCAAAACAAGCGGATTTTCATTCCTCAAGCTCGCCTTGGCTGCCATTGTTACTGCGGTATCGGTAATTCCGCAGGCAAGCTTTGAAATGGTATTCCCGGTACACGGCGCCACCACAAGCAAATCAAGCAGGTTTTTAGGGCCTATTGGTTCTGCTTCATATATTGTGGTTATTATTTTATTTCCCGTGAGTTCCTCTATTTTATTCTTAAAATCCTCTGCCTTGCCAAATCTGGTGTCTGTTTTTGATGCGTTTTCCGACATTATCGGCACTACAACCGCACCCTCTTTAACAAGATTTGCTATCTCGGGCAGCACTATAGAAAACGTACAGAACGAGCCTGTTAATGCAAATCCTATTTTTACTCCTTTCAAATCCATCGCTTATACCCCCATATCCGAAAATATATTCAGTATAGTCTGCTTTATTATCTCTCCGGCTGTTTTGGGCGCAGTTTTTCCGGGCAGTGACAAGGCATGCACAACCTCTATCCCGTGCTGTTGTGCCTTATCGCTATTTATTCCGCCGGGCATTGACGCAAGATCAATAAAAGGACAATCCCGCCTTATATACTTAATAAGCTCTTCTGTGATAATCTCATAAGGAACTGTATTAAATATTACATCAAACAGGGGAAGCCTTTCCTTTAAATTGGGAAGATATATTCCCTGATACCCGTATGCGCTTATCCAGGACAAATCATCGTATCGTCTTGCCTCTACAAAGGTGTTTGCTCCCAAGCCCTGCAAGTCCTTGGCAAGCACTTTACCTATTCTGCCAAAGCCCAGCACAAGACAATTACTTCCGTGTATGGTTACAGGCAGCATATTCATAGCTATCTCTATTGCACCTTCGGCTGTGGGAATGGCGTTTAAAACGGTCATTTCCTCTCTGCTGAAGTAATCTGCTGCCTTTATATTATACACATTACACATATCTTTGATTTTATCAGATATCCTGCCCCCGAGAAGCAGCTGGTCTTTACTCATAATTTTTAGTAATTCACAAATTTTGATTTTTTCTTCACTGAACGGCATATTTATATTTTCTCCGTCTGCAGACAAAGGAAGTCCGGCAACAACAACATCGTTGCCTTTTACCGCTTTCTTTAGATTCTCTGCTCTTTCCATTCCGCCTTCAAATTCTATATCATCGGAAAAACCGTATATGGTTACACAAAAGCCATCCTGATTCAAGCTATTGGCAAGCATCGCTATACGCATATCACCGCCAAGCACCAGTATCCTCTTACTCAAGCGCTATCCCTCCCTTTTTCATATAGTATAATATGTTATTTTTTTATCTTTAGTGACGGGTATCTCAAATATTAGCGCATATAAAAAGGACAATTCAAAAGTATTTTTGAATTGTCCTTTTAAATTACTTATTTGCCGCAATATACATAGCACACTCTACACGCTTTTTCTCAAGCTCGCAAGCCAGCTCATAGGGTTTATTTATATCGCCGTTAAAATTATGGGCATTGGCGCTGCATCCGCCGCTGCAATAGAACTTAGCCCAGCAATCTTTACACTTGTCTTTAGTATACACGTGGGAATTCATAAATTTATCACGTATACCCTCATCCATAGTGCCGTCAAACACATTACCCATTTTAAACGGCTCATTACCTACAAACTGATGGCAGGGATAGATATCTCCATCAGGTGTGACTGCCACGTACTCATGTCCTGCTCCGCATCCGCTGAGTCGCTTA
>JAZNZL010000159.1:0-2695 GCA_045594925.1 Clostridia bacterium | reverse complement strand
TAATTTGTTTTTCATAAGCTGCACCTCCTTGATAGTATATTTCAAATATACCATAAACAGCATTTATCGTCAATAAAGAATAAAAAAAGCTCTCTTTTTATTTTTGCACAAGCCAAAGGACTTGAACCTTATGAAGGCGGTGGGCGTTAAAAAACGATTGATTATCGTTTTTAGCCCGCCGGTGCGATGTCCGGTACCGAAATACAAGAGTATTTCGGTGGACAAGCAATATAGCTGCGAAGCAGATATGTCCTGTTATCCGCATAAAAAGAGATAGAGAGAGCAACGGAAGCAGTGCTCTCTTTTTATTTTTGCCTTTTATTTTTACACTAACTATTTATTGACATTATTCTGATTTATTTTTATAATTATATTATATAGATGTATATTAGAGAAAGGTCGTTAAACATTATGAGCTCTTTCCCAACTGAAAGCATATATAATCGTACTTTTGTTGCTATAGATTTATCTGCCATTGACAACAACATATGTCAAATCAAAGCAAGCATTGACGATGGTGTTAAGGTTATGGCTATTGTAAAGGCTGACGCATACGGTCACGGAAGTGTGGCGGTAGCATCACACATAAGCGACAGAGTTGACTATTTTGCGGTTGCCGACATTGAAGAAGCGATTGAATTAAGAGAAGGCGGCATTGAAAAACCTATTCTCATTCTTTCTTATACCGCACCGGCATTTTACGATGAAATTATAGAGCGCAACATCACAGCCACTATTTACAACTTAGAAGAAGCCCAGATACTGAACAGAGCCGCTGAGGAGAAGAACAAGAAGGTTAAAATACACATTGCTGTTGATACCGGTATGGGCAGAATAGGGTTTGCTCCTGACGAAAAAAGTGCCGATATCATTAAGGAAATATCAAATCTCCCCCACATTGAAATCGAAGGCCTTTTCAGCCACTTTGCTTGCGCTGACTGTGAGGACAAATCAGTAACTGTTACTCAAACAGAGCTTTTTGACAGGTTTATCGGATTACTTGAGGAAAGAGGCATAAGCATATCAATAAAGCATATTTGTAACAGTGCCGGCACCATAAATCTTAACAAAAAATACGATATGTGCCGTATAGGTATTACTCTGTATGGCCTTTACCCATCCGAAGAAGTAAACACCGGAAAAATGAGTCTTATCCCCGCTATGTCAGTTATCAGCCACGTGGTACACGTTAAAGATGTGCCGAAAGGGTTCAAAATAGGATATGGACACGACTACGAGGCTCCGTCTCCTAAAAAAATTGCCACTGTAAGCATTGGTTATGCCGACGGCTACAACCGTTGTCTCTCTAACAAAGGCTTCGTTATTATAAACGGCAAAAAAGCTCCGGTGGTAGGCAAGGTTTGTATGGATATGATTATGGTGGATGTTACGGACATCCCCGACGTTCATACAGGTATGCGTGCTATTATTATCGGCGAAGACAAGGGTGTATCCATTTCCGCAGAGGAATTTGGTGAATTATCAGGAAGTTTTAATTACGAGGTTATATGCAACTTTATGCCCAGAGTCAAACGATTCTATCATATAAACGGAAGACCCGTTAAATAAGCACACAAAAAGCACTCATCAAGAGTGCTTTTATATTTATTGCTTATTATCCGTTTTTAAGATCGTGCACATCGTGTTTTATCTGTTTATCCTGCTCAATATATTCTAAAATAGTTTCTGCGTTATCGCTATAATCATAAAGCAGTTTACAGTTATCACGTATGAATTTCTCCTCCATCGCAATCTCAAGGAACGCTTCAAGCTTCTTATAGTAGCCGTTAATATCGTATATGGCTATGGGCTTTACGTGTCTGCCAAGCTGTTTGAGTGTGAGCACTTCGAAAAATTCTTCAAATGTCCCCATACCTCCCGGAACTATTATAAAGGCATCTGCCAGATCTTCCATTTTTGTTTTTCTCTGTGCCATAGTTTCGGTAAAAATAAGCTCTGTGCAGTTTGAAAATATTTCTTCTATACTCTCTTCACGGAAAAATTCAGGGATTACTCCGTATATCTCTCCGCCGCAGCGCTCTACTCCTCTTGCCGCTGCGCCCATAAGTCCGTGTCCGCCGGCACCAAACACAAGCGAGTGTCCCCTTTGTGCCATAAGCTCTCCCAGACGCTCTACCGCTTCTATATAACTGCTGTCTATTTCATTACTTGCTGCTCCAAACACACATATCTTCATAATTACTCTCCTATCACCAACATTATTATAATGATTTTATCATTCATTATTATTTATGTCAACATTTTCAAATTGTTTCCAAAGGATTGACGTTATATTTTTGCGATGATATAATTATAGATATTATAAATGGAGGTCCTTTTATGAGCTCAATATTCCGTTCTGCCGATGAGCTTATCGGCAAAACTCCGCTTTTAGAATTATCCAATACAGAAAAAATGCTGAATTTACAGGCGCTGTTACTTGCAAAGCTTGAATACTTTAATCCGGCAGGCTCTGTTAAGGACAGAGTTGCAAAAACGATGATTGATGATGCCGAAAAATCAGGAAGGCTTAAAAATGGCTCTGTGATTATTGAGCCTACATCAGGAAATACCGGAATTGGTCTGGCTTCCGTTGCAGCAGCAAGAGGATACAAAGCTATTATCGTAATGCCAGACACTATGTCTGTGGAGCAAATACAGCTTATGAAGGCATACGGTGCTGAAAGTCGGAGGC
>JAZNZL010000158.1:0-4419 GCA_045594925.1 Clostridia bacterium | reverse complement strand
CAAGCAAAAAAATTGGTGCAATGCCATTTAAACAAAGCATAAAATTTTCTGACATTTATATCACCCTGCTGTATAAAAATTTGCAGGCAGTGCAAAAAGCCCTGCCCACAATTTTATTTAATAACAATCTTAATAAAATTCTTTTTACCTCTGCGCATTACAAGCTCGTCATCTTTAAACATATCAGGTGTAACCACCTCGTCAAAAGATGAAATCTTTTTATCTGCTACAGTAAGGCCTCCCTGCTGCACAAGACGTTTTGCTTCGGATTTAGATGGTAAAAAACCGGTTGAAACTACAAAATCCAAAACGTTCATTCCGTCGCCAAGGGTTGCCCTCTCAATATCGGCTGACGGCATATTGGCTGAAATTCCGCCTCCCGCAAACACTGCTTTTGCAGCTTCTTTGGCTTTTTCAGCCTCGTCCTTGCCGTGAACCAGCAAGGTAACCTCATATGCAAGTATTTCCTTAACGCGGTTAAGTTCCTGCCCCTCAAGCTTTTCATATTCCCTTATCTCGTCCATCGGGATAAAGGTGAGCAGTTTCATACATTTTATTACATCAGCATCATCAACGTTTCTCCAAGACTGATAAAATTCATACGGTGATGTTTTTTTCGGGTCAAGCCACACGGCGCCTGCCTGTGTTTTGCCCATTTTTTTGCCCTCACTGTTTGTAAGAAGTGTAAAGGTCATGCCATAAACCTGTTTCTGGTCTTTCTTATGGCAAAGCGAAATTCCGCCGAGGATATTACTCCACTGGTCATCACCGCCGAGCTCAAGTTTGCAATCGTATTTACGGCTGAGCATAAGAAAATCATAGCTTTGCATAAGCATATAGTTAAATTCGAGGAACGAGAGACCTTTCTCAAGCCTTTGCTTAAAGCACTCGGCTGTTAGCATTTTGTTTACTGAAAAGCACGAGCCGATGTCCCTTAAAAATTCAATGTAATTAAGATTTAAAAGCCAGTCGGAATTATCAACCATTATTGCTTTGTCGTCAGAAAAATCAATAACGCTGGAAAGCTGTTTTCTGAAGCATTCGCAGTTATGGTTTATAGTTTCGGTTGTCATCATTGAGCGCATATCAGTTCTGCCTGACGGGTCGCCTATATGACCTGTGCCGCCGCCTACAAGTGCAATCGGTCTATGGCCGTGCATCTGCATATGACGCATTACCACCATCTGCAGAAAATGGCCCACGTGAAGGCTGTCTGCAGTGGGGTCAAACCCGATATAGAATGTAACCTTTTCACTACCAAGCAGCTCCCTGATTTCCTTCTCATGTGTCACCTGAGCGATGAGTCCTCTCTCGCTCAACACATCGTATACGTTTCTCATTTATTTTGTCCTCCCAAACGGTACATTTAACGTTATTTGTCATATATTTCTATTGTATCAGCTATATCAGATAAATTCAAGTACTTCTTTTATTGTTTTTTCATATATCTCCGCTGTTTTTGCAAAATCCATTGACGGTATATAATATTTTTCCAATTCATCGTGATACTGCTTGGCTACAGCTATTGCGGATATAGCTTTATCCGTTATACGGTCAAACTCTTCTTTGGCAAACTCCCGTTCACTACGGTATTTTTCAAGAATGTACCGACTACAGTATTCATCAAAATCCACTGTTTCGCCTTTTTCGTAAGTATGATACTCATTAGATACTGTAAACGCCAGATTCAGCTTCGGCACAAGAAGATGGTCTATACGCTCACCCGGAGCAAAGGGACAAAAATATTTCTCAGTATCAAAACCTCTTTTAACTGCCATATCATTGATTTTCTTAAGAAATGTGCCGGCATAACCCTTTATTACATAGGTTTTATAACCTTCCAAAAGTGATTCGGCATAGTTTACAATACCCTTGGGAGTTACGGCACTTACAAAAAGATTTCTTTCGTCGCCTTTTACATCCGAAACTGGTGTTTCGGCAAACTCACGATAGAGAATATCCTCTTCCAGAATGCTATGGTAATTCCCCCTGAAGCTTTTACGGTATATAAACTCAATATCATCCTGAAAACACTTCGCCGCCGCGAGATACCGGTACGCTCTTCCGAAGCACTCTGAAATCTTTCCATTTGTCTTCATTATAGCTTCTTTATGGGGTCTTATGGAATTTTCGTCCCAGCACATTCCAAGGTTTATAATCTCTTCTACTGCACCGGGGTATCGGGGTTCAACCACGTGCGGAGGAGTTCCGTCTACAAACGCAATGTTTGCCGGCTTTATGATTACACCATCCAGCGAATCAGGGTCTGACGAGCAATGCGCAAGCTCTACGTCTGCGCCTTTTTTTACCGCTGCTTCAGCTATTTTTTTCATAAAGGTTGACTTGCCTGTTCCGGGACCGCCCTTTATACAATAGACTTTCCGTGCTCTCTCAGGCTTTAGCATATAATCATAATAAGAATAAAAGCCATCCGGTGTGTTCCCACCAAGAAAAATGTGTTTTTCGCTGCCCTTAAATGACATTTTAAGCACCGCCCTCTCCAATTTTCATACTTGATTTCATATCATATCATTTTATGAAAGTGAGCCTGTTAAGGTGACGCTTTACTACACAAAAACACCCCTGAAAATTCAGGGGTGTTTTACGTTGGTTATTACAAATTACATATCAATTACCGAGCTTAAATCGTTATCGCTATGCACTATAGGCGTTACAACGTCTATATCTGAATATATCGGCATACCCGTACCTGCGGGAATGAGTTTACCAATGATAACGTTTTCTTTAAGTCCGATAAGCGGGTCAATCTTACCCTTGGTGGCTGCGTCAGTGAGTACTCTTGTGGTCTCCTGGAAGGACGCTGCTGAAAGGAATGAATCGGTTGCAAGTGCTGTTTTGGTAATACCGAGAAGTACAGGCTTACAGGACGGTGGTGTTTTACCCTCTGCAACAGCCTCTTCATAAACAGCCTCAAACTCTGATTTATCTATCATAGCGCCTACAAGCAGATTTGTATCTCCCTGTTCTTCTACGCGCACCTTACGGAGCATCTGACGTACGATAACCTCGATATGCTTATCGTTAATATCGATACCCTGCAAGCGATACACACGCTGTACTTCCTGAATAAGGTAATTCTGTACTGCTGTGATGCCCTTGATTCTGAGAAGGTCCTGAGGATAGATTGAACCCTCAGTAAGCTCATCGCCAGCTTCAAGCATCTGGCCGTTTTCAACCTTGATTCTTGAACCGTAAGGAATAAGGTATGTGTTTTTCTCACCTGTTTCGTTATTTGTAACAACGATTTCACGTTTCTTATTGGTTTCAACAAGCTCTGCTACACCGGCATTATCTGTAACTACTGCAAGGCCCTTCGGCTTTCTTGCCTCAAACAATTCCTCGACACGAGGCAGACCCTGAGTGATATCTTCACCCGCAACACCGCCCGTATGGAATGTTCTCATAGTAAGCTGTGTACCGGGCTCACCGATTGACTGTGCAGCTATAATACCTACTGCTTCACCGGCATTTACAAGCTTACCGTTTGAAAGGTTGGCACCATAACATTTTGCACACACGCCAATACGCGAATGACATGTAAGAATATTTCTTATCTTAACAGCTTTTATACCTGCAGCAACAACCTTATTTGCGTCTATCTCTGACATAAGCTGGTCAGCAGCTACTATGATTTCACCTGTTTCAGGATGAACAACATCTTCCATAGCAACTCTGCCAACGAGTCTGTCGTGAAGTGACTCAATAAGCTCGTTTCCGTCTTTGATATCGGTTGCAATAATACCTTCGTGTGTGCCGCAGTCGTGCTCACGGATGATAACATCCTGAGAAACGTCAACAAGACGTCTGGTAAGGTAACCTGAGTCTGCTGTACGAAGCGCAGTATCCGCCAAACCCTTACGGGCACCGTGAGTTGAAATAAAGTATTCCAAAACGTTAAGACCTTCACGGAAGTTAGCCTTAATAGGAATTTCAATAGCTCTACCTGAAGTATCTGCCATAAGTCCACGCATACCGGCAAGCTGTTTAATCTGGTCTTTACTACCACGAGCACCTGATGTGGCCATCATATAGATAGGGTTATAATCATCAAGGTTATCCATAAGTGCGTTTGAAATCTTATCAACCGCGTCGTTCCACACGCCGATAACACTTCCGTAACGTTCCTCATCGGATATAAGACCGCGTTTATACTGCTTTGTAATCTTATCAACGTTTTTATCCGCCTCAACAAGAATTTCATTCTTGGCATCAGGGATTTCCATATCGGATACGCTGATGGTGATAGCTCCTCTTGTAGAGAATTTAAAGCCAAGTGACTTGATTTTATCAAGTACATCTGCTGTTTCGGTAGTATTGTGAACGCGGATGCAGTTATCAACAATCTTACCGAGAACTTTTTTATCTACAACAAAGTTTACTTCAAGCTCAAATTCATTA
>JAZNZL010000157.1:0-2061 GCA_045594925.1 Clostridia bacterium | reverse complement strand
CGTTCAAAAAGCTCTGTATGCTCAAATACAGGTGTACGTATCTCTTTTATACCAAACTGACTGCATATCTTTCTTATTTCTTCTTCAACATACTGCCATTTATAAACATCTGACGGCAATATATCTGCTGTTCCCTTTGGTGCCTTTGTTATCATTTACTCATTTCCTTTCAATATCCCATTCTTCCCTCAAGGGATTCATCTTTTTCTACCCACTCCTCACGCACATCTATAATGGTGAATTTTGTGGGGGTGTTCCTTATTATTACTTTACTTATTCCTGCATTTATAATCATCTTCTTACACATACTGCAAGACGATGCATCTGCCACAAGCTCGCCTGTTCCTACCTCTTTACCCACAAGATAAAGTGTTGCACCTATCATTTCTTTTCTTGATGCACTGATTATTGCATTTGCCTCTGAATGAACACTTCTGCAAAGCTCATAACGTTCGCCTCTGGCTATGTTCATCTTTACTCTTATACATTCACCGATATCTATACAGTTCTTTCTCGCTCTCGGTGCACCCGTATAGCCCGTTGACACGATTTCATCATTACTTACTATGATGGAGCCGTAATTCCGTCTTAAACAGGTACCCCTTTCCGAAACTGTTTCTGCAATATCAAGGTAGTAATTATGCTTATCTGTTCTATTCATTTTTACCGCCTCCGTATTTTGATTTATTTAATTACCCGCCTGCTTTAAAAGCTCCTCAGCATTTGCAAGCGTTATATCCGTTACTGCGGAGCCGCCCAAGGTACGCGCAAGCTCATATACTCTATCCTGACGTGAAAGATGCTTAACCAACGTATGGGTTCTGCCGCTTTCAACATTTTTCTCGATAAGATAATGGTCCTTAGCAAGAGCCGCAATCTGCGGAAGATGTGTGACGCATATAACCTGACTTTTCTCCGATACAGCACGCAGCTTCTCACCAATTTTTTGCGCCGCATAGCCGCTTACTCCTGTGTCTATCTCATCAAAAACCAATGTTTTAAACATCTCGCCGCCGGTAAGCACGCTCTTTATTGCAAGCATGATTCTGGAAAGCTCTCCGCCGGATGCTATCTTAGTTAATGGCTTAAACTCTTCTCCTACGTTAGTACAGATTAAAAACTCTACATTATCTGCTCCGGTTGATGTATACTCCGCCGGTTCTATTTTAACAGTAAACCGCACCTTTGACATATCAAGGTCTTTAAGCTGCTGTTCGACACCGGCAGACAGCCTTTTACCACTTTCAACACGAATTAAGGTAAGCTTGTCCGCAAGTTCGCCACGGAGTGCTTTTAATCTTTCTATATCTGCTGAAAGCTCCTTTTCTATTTCATCTGAACGGATGATACTGTCTGCTTCGGCTTTTGCATCGGCAAGGTATTTTAAAACAAGTTCAATGGTCATACCGTATTTTCTTTTAAGGTTATATATCAATGCCAACCTGTCCTCAAGTTGCTCAAGCTCATAAGGCTCATAGGTTAGTGTATCTGCATACTTACGCAAAGAGCGCATCTTATCCGAAAGCTCGTATGCCAAATCTGATATTTCATCGTGAATATTTTTAAGCTGTCCGTCATATTCACAAACATCGTTCAACAATCCTATACTTTCCCACAAAAGGTCGTTTACAGACTTTTGAGAATCATCACCGTTATACAAAAGCGAATAAGACTTTGACGTGTTTTCAGCTATCTTTGCCGCGTTTTCAAGAAAAGAACGTCTTTCATTAAGCTCATCGTCCTCACCGATTTCAAGCGCTGCTGCCTCTATCTCATCTATCTGGAAATTAAGCATATCAAGTCTGCGGATTTTTTCCTGTTCATCAGTTTTAACTGAGTCCAGCTGTGCCTGCTTTTCCGCAAGCTCACGATATACTGCCTTATACTCATTCAACACTTCATACACAGCGTCTTCTGATGCAGAATCAAGCAACGGAAGATGCGTTTTTTTAGAAAGCAGTGATGTATTATCGTGCTGACCGTGGATATTCACAAGATAAGTGCCTAACTCTTTAAGTACTGCACCAATTACCGGCATACAAGTCGGAGGCCAAGCGGTCT
>JAZNZL010000156.1:0-8476 GCA_045594925.1 Clostridia bacterium | reverse complement strand
TGTAACAGACAGTGAGCTTATGCGCACCAACGCAAAGAACACCTTTGAGATGCTGTTTTCACTGGGGGCAATCCCTATTGTAAATGAAAACGATACTATCTCAACAGAGCAGATTGAGTTTGGCGATAATGACACCCTTTCTGCGGTGGTTGCGTCTTTGACAGAGGCAGATTTGCTTGTTCTGCTTTCGGATATTGACGGTCTTTATGATAAAGACCCCCATAAAGCAAAAGATGCACAGATTATACCTGTGGTGGATTGTATTGACGACAGCATACGTGCACTTGCCGGCGGCAGCGGTACAAGTCGCGGTACAGGTGGAATGGTTACTAAAATCAGTGCCGCAGAGATTGCAACATCTGCAGGGGTTGATATGATTATCACCAACGGAGAGAATCCGGAGGTTCTGTACGATATTACAGACGGAAAGAACGTGGGCACACTGTTCAGGAAGAAATTATGATTGAAACAGACACACTTTTAAAATCTATGCGTGAATACGCAGAAAAATATTATATACCCATAATCCGCCCCGAAACGGAGCGGATTTTGTGTTCGTTGATTTTGGAACGCAAGCCCTTGCGCGTGCTGGAGCTTGGTTCTGCCATAGGCTATTCATCAATATCAATAAGCAGATTTCTGCCTGATGGCGGAGCTGTAATAACAGTTGAACGTGATGGCGAGCGAGCTGATATGGCAAGAGATAATATATCAAAGGCAAACCTTTCTGACCGAATACGGCTTATAGAGGACGATGCCCTTACGCTTCTTCGTTCAATGGACAGACCGGTGGATTTTATATTTTTAGATGCGGACAAGTCCCACTATATAGACTATTACGAGGACTGCCTCCGTCTTTTAAACAGCGGCGGCGTGATATTTGCCGATAATGTGCTTTTTGGCGGACGAGTGGAAAAACCCGGTGAAGCCGAAAGGAAGCACCGTACCATAGTGAATAATCTGCGTTTGTTTATAGAAACTGTTAATAGCGACCCAAGAGTTGAGAGCTGTCTTGATAAAACGGAGGACGGCATAATGATAATCACAAAGAAATGAGTGATAATAATGAACATCAAAAAACCCGAGCTGCTTGCTCCCGCAGGGAGCTTTAATACCCTTAAATACGCATTTGCCTATGGGGCTGATGCTGTTTACGTTGGCGGAGAGGAATTTTCGCTGCGTACAGCCTCTAAAAATTTCAGCCGTAAAGAGCTTGAGGAGGCGGTGCGGTATACTCATAAGCTTGGTAAAAAGATATATGTGGCAGTAAATATTTTCTGTCATAACGGCGATATTGCAGAGCTTTATGAGTACGCGAAATATTTAGAGCTTATAGGTGTTGATGCTGTTATAGTATCGGATATCGGCGCTATTTGCACTGTGAGAAAAGCTGCACCCACACTTGATATCCATATAAGCACACAGGCTAATACCACAAATGCTGCTGCAGTTTCTGCCTGGAGAGAGCTTGGTGCTGTGAGAGTAGTGCCTGCAAGAGAGCTTTCCTTTGAGGAGATAAAGCAGATAAAATCAGAGTGTGACTGTGAGATTGAAACTTTTGTTCACGGTGCCATGTGTATATCCTATTCAGGCAGATGCCTTATGAGTAACTATTTTACCGGCAGAGGCGCCAATCAGGGTGCTTGTGCCCATCCTTGCAGATGGGAGTATTCCATCCGTGAAAAAACACGTCCCGACGAGGAAATGCCTGTAGTGGAAACAGAACGTGGAACGTTTATATTTAACTCTAAGGATCTTTGTATGATAGAGTATATCCCAAATCTCATAGATGCGGGGATAGACAGCTTTAAGATAGAGGGCAGAGTAAAGAACGAGCTTTATGTGGCAACTGTTGTAAGTGCCTACAGAAAAGCCATAGACAGCTATTTCGAAAATCCCGAAGGCTATACAACCGATAAGCAGTTGCTTTCAGAACTTGGCAAGGTAAGCCACAGAGGCTATAATACCGGCTTTTATTTTGGCAAACCCGATGCCTCTGCCCATAATTTTGAAACCAGTGAATATATACGTGATTATGGTATAGTTGGCGTTGTAAAGGAGTATGATGATAAAAGTGGCATAGCAAAGATAGAGCAGCGCAACAGATTTTTTGCCGGTGATGAGCTTGAAATTCTGGTGCCCGGCGAAGGATACTTTGTGCAAAAGGCAGCGGATATGAAGAACGAAGACGGCGAAAGTATAGACGTTGCGCCAAATGCACAGATGACAGTATATATGAAAACCGATAAACCCGTAAAGGAGTTTTTAATCTTAAGAAAAAAGCTTTGAAAATTTTTAAAAATATGATATAATTAAAAGGAATTCAAGGTGTTTTGTAGAAATAAATATAATGAGGGAAAAAATTAAATTTAATATAAATACAGGAGGAATTACTATGAAGACCAATAACAAAAAAGTTTTGGCTTGGCTTGACGAGATGGCTGCTATGACCACTCCTGCTGAAATCGTGTGGATTGACGGCAGCGAAGAGCAGCTTGAAGCACTCCGTGCTGAAGCTTGTGAAACAGGCGAAATGATTAAGCTTAATCAGGAGAAGCTCCCCGGCTGCTACTATCACAGAACAGCTGAAAACGACGTTGCACGTGTAGAGGACAGAACCTTTATCTGCACACCCACTAAAGAGGAAGCAGGTCCTGTTAATAACTGGATGGACCCTGAAGAGATGTATGCAAAGCTTAAAAAGCTTTACACAGGCTCAATGAAGGGCAGAACAATGTATGTAATCCCCTATTCAATGGGTCCCGTAGGCTCACCTTTCTCAAAGATTGGTATTGAGCTTACAGACAGTATCTACGTTGTTCTTAATATGGCTATTATGACAAGAATAGGCGATAAGGTATTAGAGGCTCTTGGCGAAGACGGCGATTTCGTAAAATGTCTCCACGCTAAGAAGGATGTAAACCCTGAGGAAAGATACATCGTTCAGTTCCCGCAGGATTCTACAATCTGGTCAATCAACTCTGCTTACGGCGGTAACGTGCTTTTGGGTAAAAAGTGCTTTGCACTCCGTATTGCATCATACCTTGGTATGCAGGAGGGCTGGATGGCTGAGCATATGCTCATTCTTGGTCTTGAAAATCCTCAAGGTGAGGTTAAGTACATCTGTGCTGCATTCCCGTCAGCTTGCGGTAAGACTAACCTGGCTATGCTTATTCCGCCGGAATACCTTAAGGAAAAAGGCTATAAGGTATGGACAGTCGGTGACGATATTTCCTGGCTGCGCATAGGCAAGGACGGCAGACTTTATGCTATTAACCCTGAGGCAGGCTTCTTTGGTGTGGCTCCGGGTACAAGCGAAAAGACAAACTTCAACGCATTGGAAGCAACCAAGAAAAACACTATCTTTACAAACGTTGCTATCAATAATGATGATAACACAGTATGGTGGGAAGGTCTTGACAAGAATCCTCCCGAGAATGCAACCGAGTGGAAGGGTGCAAAGGTAAACGGCAAAGAGTACACTGCTGCCGGCAATAAGCTTGCACACCCCAACTCAAGATTTACTGCTCCTGCAGTAAACTGCCCCTGCATTTCAAAAGAATTTGAAAATCCCGAAGGCGTGCCGATTTCAGCAATCGTATTCGGCGGCAGACGTGCAAAAACAGCTCCGTAGGTATATCAGGCAAGGGATTGGGAGCACGGCGTGTTTGTAGGTGCTACAATGGCAACTGAAACCACGGCAGCTGCTGCAGGTGCTGTAGGTGTTGTAAGACGTGACCCGATGGCTATGAAGCCCTTCGTAGGTTATAATATGGCTGATTACTTTGGCCACTGGCTTGAAATGGGTAAGAAGATGGATGCTGATAAAGCGCCTAAAATCTTCCACGTTAACTGGTTCCGTCAGGATGACGAGGGTAACTTTATGTGGCCCGGCTTTGGCGATAATATGCGCGTTCTTCTCTGGATACTTGACCGTTGCGCAGGCAAGGTAGACGCTAAGGAAAGCGAAATCGGATACCTGCCCGATATGAAAGATATCGACATCACAGACCTTGATATTGATGCAGAAGTTCTTAAAGAGCTCCTCACAGTAGATAAAGACGTTTGGATGGAAGATGTTAAAGACCAGAAGGAATACTTTGCACAGTTTGGCGACAGACTCCCTGCAGAGATTGCAAAACAGCTTGAAATCTTAGAGGGCAACCTTAAGAAATAATTTGCAGTAACTTAAAAAGGCTTACCTTTCGGTAAGCCTTTTTTGATGCAGATAAATCTTATAAGTCTGACTTATTCAAGTATAATTCCCTTATCCTTAAGCCACTTAAGAGTGTTAGTGTGGTGGCTTGTGATACGGATATTCAGCCAGTTTCTGTCTGTTTTGATATCATCATTTTCTCCCTTGTCAAAAAGACAGTTTATCTGTATTGACATCAGGACCTCTTCGTCATCACCGCGAAGCTGTGAGTAACTGAGCTTTTCCACATCGCTTTGTATTACCTTTAAAAGCTCTCTGCCGTAAATGGGTGCTATCTGGTCGGAATAAAGCTCAACTGCGGGGACAGTTTCCTCTACTGTTATATCCACATCGGCACCTTCTTTAAGCTGCAGCTCTTTTTCTTTGGTTATTCGGTGAGCGTAGATATGGATATTGGTGAATTCCGTATAATCATAAAACACTTCCTCGCACTGTTTCTTGTAATCCAAATCCTCATACAGATACGACATAATCTCGTTTCTCTCTTCATTGGTTACAGCGTATGTGCGGCTAAGCTCTCTGCCGTCTTTAAGGCGGTATTTAATATGCAGACGTGTATCATACATCTCACCCTGAGGAAGAACAGAAATATTTTCGTCAGACACAAATTCGCCGTGGAGCTTAACTGCGTAATCCTTGATATGCTCTTTATCCGATTCAGGCTCGGCGATACTGTAGTAATAATTGAAAACTGACACGGACTCTATATCCTCTGTGTTTGGCACACGTGTTTCGTATCCGAAAAAGCTTGTGAATGCAAAGACGCTCAGGCAAACTGCAAATGCTGCCGCAAACGCTATGTAACCCTTGTATGATTTTTTAAATATGTTCAGGGCTTTTCTCAATATCATCTCTGTTGCAAAGTATACAACAGCACTTACAATAAACACTATAAGTCCAAAAGCCGCCACGTTCTCTTTTATATTATGAGAAAAGATTGAAAAAGCAGAGAGCGTTGCTATAAAGGTTACCCCGTATTTGAAAATATGGTTAAGACACTTAAAGCCTGCCACATCCTCTGCATACTCCAGCTTGCGTTTTTTGTAAAGCAGAAGTGAAACTGCGTAAATGATAAGAGAGATTATAACAAATTCTGCGCCTTTTACAAGTGTGAAGCTCTCCCTGAAGGCTCTGGAATTACCAAGTGAGAACGCTGCGCCGTAGAAGTTGTTTTCGGCAAGTATGTCAAACAATGTGTTATCCCCCGGATAGCCGTGCAAAAACACACTTGCAAGGTTAACAAAGCCGGCTGCAATAATGAGCAATACTGAGTGCACAAGCACGTTTAATATTATTACTGCAAAGCTGTTGCCGGTTATCACTGCTGAAAACACTGCGCAGGAAAAGAGAATAAACAGAGTAAACAGCAGAACCTCCATCCACACAAGACAATCAAAAGCGGTAAAAAACTGACCGTAAGCAGAAAGTGAAATACCCATTAAAATAATTCCGTTGGCAATAACGGGCACAGCCATAAGCGTAAAGGCTGCAAGCAGTGACGAAACATAGTTGGCGCTTCTTTTAACCGGTATGCTGTGTGTAAATACCGAAGATTTTTTGGAATGGATAAACCGGAAAACCAGCAGTGCCACAACAGTAGGTACAAATCCGCTGATAGCAGTTGATATGCCCAGAAAGTCACCTCGCAATATAAGAGGGTTTTCTGTAAACCTTTCCATATTAGGATTCTGGAGCTGTCTAAAATATCTGTCCGACGAAAATATAGTGCTCAGTCCGTTTATAAGGAACAGAATCAGAAAATACAGCACCGAACCCCAGGCGTATCTTTTAACAGTGCTTTTATAAATACCCTTGTTAAATAATGATGTTTTTGAAATCATATCCTAACCCTCCTAACTCATAGATAAATACTTCCTCCAGAGTAAGCGAAATTCTTTCACACAAAATTGGCGAAAGCGCGTTTATTGCTTTATCGGTTTCATCCGGATTGCCCTTGATTATAATGCTGTATACAGAGCCGGTTTTTGAAACATTAAGCACGCCGTCTATACCTTTAAGCTCATTTTCCTTATCTTCGGTAAATGCCGCCTGATACTTAAAAATATTGCCCTTTAAATCGTCCAGCGGTTTTTCGCATATGAGCTGACCGTTATGTATAATTCCCACCCAGTCACAAATATCTTCAAGCTCACGAAGATTATGGGACGACACCAGCACAGTAAGCTCTCTGTCAGCAACATCAGCTATAACAAGATTTAAAACCTGCTTGCGCATAACCGGATCCAACCCGTCTAACGGCTCGTCTAAAATAAGCACATCAGGCATAGCGGAAAGCGACAGCCAGAAGGCAACCTGCTTTTTCATACCCTTGGATAGCTTTCGTATCTGCTTTTTCTCGTCAATGGCAAATACGTCTTTCAGCTTGTCATACCGCTGGCGGCTGAAGTCAGGATATACATCCTCATAGAATTTTGCCATTTGCCTGATTGTAAAGGTGGAGTAGTAGAACCAGTCGTCTGAAATATTTAAAACCTTTCGCTTTATCTTATCATTTTCCCATACAGGCTGGCCGTTTATTGTAATATCGCCGCTGTCAGGCTTTAAAACGCCGTTTATGTGGTTTATAATGGTGGTTTTACCTGCCCCGTTAGGCCCGATAAGACCATATATAGTGCCCTTTCGCACATTCAAAGAAATATCCGAAAGCACTTTGAAATCGTCAAAAAATTTTGTGACAGAAGTAACTTTAATCATTTCTTAATCCTCCTTGCAGATAAGCGGATATTAAAGCACCTGCTTATCGTTTATAATGCTTATAATTTTTTCGCTGCTGACGTTAAGGTATTTAAGCTCTCTTACCGTGGACTCAAGACTGGCTAAAAGATCATTGATTTTAGACTCATCCTTTATATCTTTAGCACGGGCTACAAAGCACCCCTTACCCTTTACACTGTAGATATACCCCTCTGCCTCCAGCTGACGGTATGCTTTCTGCACAGTATTTGGGTTTACCGTGAGGCTTAAAGAAAGCTCCCTCACAGACGGCAGCTGCTCCTCGGCACTGTATACACCCGATACAATCTGCTCTTTAATCCCCGATACAATCTGCTCGTAAATACTTGTCCGGTCCTTGTAATCAATGTTCAGCATTTTTTCACCTCCACTGTACTACGTGTATTAGTACAGTTAGTATAGTATAAAATTTAACTCCTGTCAACAGCTTTTTTAAAAAAATATCAAAAATTTTAAAAAAGCACCGCATATCACAAGCCTGACAGCTACTTTTGAAAATTGGATATATTGGAATATATTGATGGTTGATATATAAAAACATATACGATATGATATATACAAGCCCGGCGGAAACAAGCCTGTCTGTGTCTGCAGGGTAAAACATAGGGGTAACCCCCCGAAACATTATTAAGGAGGAAACATTTAATGACTAAATTCAGAAAATTGATTGCTTCCGTGTTGACTTCAATAATGACATTTTCAATGGCGGCAACAGCTGTTTTTGCGGCAGTACCGTCAGATGTAGCAAATACAAAATACGAAGAAGCTGCCGAAGTTCTCGGTGTGCTCGAGGTTATGGTAGGAGATACCGAGGGTACCTTCAGACCTGACGAAACAATAATCCGTTCAGAAGTTGCAAAAGTTGGTGTTGCAATCAGCGGTCTTTCAGCAGTGGCTGATGTAACAAGCGGTTCAACCAAATACCCCGACGTTCCCGCAGGTCACTGGGCGACAGGGTTTATCAATGTAGCAAGCGATCAGAAGATGGTTATCGGTGATACTGAGGGAACCTTCAGACCCGACGCAAAGATAACCTATGCAGAAGCGGTAACAATCCTTGTGCGTGCACTTGGCTACGAGCCCAGAGCACAGGCAAAAGGCGGATTCCCCACAGGATATCTTGTAACAGCATCAGATATCGGACTTACCAAGGGTGTGTCCGGCACACAGAATAAGCATATCACACGTGGCGATGTGGCACTGCTTGCGTTCAATGCTCTCACAATCAATATGATGGAGCAGACAGGCTTTGGTAACGATATCAACTACGAAGTAGTTGAAAAAACCCTTCTTGCAGACAAGCTTGATGTGGAAAAGGTAACAGGACAGGTTATGGCAGTAGGTAACGCATCAATCGACGATGCATCAAACCTTGCAAAGAACGAAATTATGATAGGCGAAAAGATTTACGAAACAGGCAAAGCAGACGTGCGTCAGGTATTGGGCTTTGTAGTGGATGCCTATGTTAACGAAGATAACGAGCTTTTGCTTGCAAGACCTGTAGAT
>JAZNZL010000155.1:0-2735 GCA_045594925.1 Clostridia bacterium | reverse complement strand
CCTCCGACTTCCTTCTTTTGCACCCTCAAGAAAAGCGGAATATACATTAACATTTTTTAAAAGACCGTTTACTATTATAAAGAAAATAACGCCCGGCACAGCAAATGCTGAAATTAGATTTATCATTTTTTCCATACAGCCTTTGACGTCCTTTCCGTTTTATATGATTTCGCGCTTATTTTAGCGACAAGCACCGCTACAAATGCTGCACAAAGTGAAACTATCCACACCGGAACAATTATCTCAGCGGGAGCGCTACTGCCCATTGAAGCACGTATACCGATAAGAGTGGAGGGTATAAGCTGAATAGAGGCGGAGTTTATTACTGCAAACATACACATCGCATCGGAGGCGGTATTGCTTCTGCCGTTTATTCTGTCAAGCTCCTGCATAGCCTTTATTCCAAGCGGTGTTGCCGCATTGGCAAGCCCTAAAATATTTGCAACCATATTTGCCGACACTGCTTCCATAGCTTTTGGCTCGCCTTTAAGCTGCGGAAATATAAGTTTATTTATCGGCTTTATAAGATTTGTAAAAAGCTTTATCAGATTACCCTTCTCCGCTATTTTCATTATACCGTTCCACATTGCAGTTACTCCCATAAAACCAAGCACTATACTCAATGCGTTATTGGCTCCGTCAAATGCCGCCTGTGTAACCTCTGCAACCTTTCCGGTAAACACTGATACCACTACGGAAAACAATATCATAAATGCCCATATATAATTTAACATAAATAAAAAACCCCTCTCGGTATAACCTATGAGGGATTCTGCCAAAATATAAATACAATTATTAAAGTAAAAATGCCGGTATGGAGGTTTCTTTTTTCTTAACAGACGACGTCTGTACTCTGCCGCTTGAAAGCGCCTCTACTCCTATACGTATAGCCTCGGAACGGGTAATATTATTCTTTTCACAATATGTATCTAAAATCCTTATGGTACTTTCGTCCAGACGAAAGCTCAACTTCTGCGCCTTAGGGTTATCTATTTTTGGCCGTCCTGCCTTTGCCATTTTATACACTCCTTTTTTGTCATACGCAAATTATACTCTTTTTTTTATACTATGTCAACAAATTTTTATACAAAGGCGGTTTTTATATATGCACAGCATAAACTATGTTACTGCTAAAAATCCCGACGGAACATTTGACCTTATTATATCTGTTTATCCCGATTGCTCAGTGGAATTTTCTAAAGAATTATCACAGTTTGACGGAATAATACAGAAAAAGAAAATACGGGCAGTTAAAATTATTATTGCCGGTATTATTGCTGTATCTATACCATTTTACTGTTTTTCTTCAAAAAACAGCCGTTACGCTATGTCTTACGTATATTTCGGCTCCCACTCAAGTCAGCTTGAATACATCGCATTGGCGCAGGATACATTATCAGCTGTGTCGCCATCATATTTTGACATTGAGGCAGATGGTAGTATAAAAGTAAACTACATCTCCGACAGCTATATAAAAAGTGTTCACAATATGGGAATTAAGGTCGTACCGTTTTTATCAAATCACTGGAACAGAACTGCCGGCATTAACGCTCTTAAAAACATTGATGCCACAGTAGACACGATTGTTTCTGCGATAAACCAATACAATCTTGACGGAATAAATATAGACATTGAAAACGTTACGCACCATGAAAAGGACAAATACACCGAGCTTGTAAGAAAGCTAAGACTTGCCCTTCCCACTAGCAAAGAGGTTTCTGTGGCAGTAGCCGCCAATCCGTACGGCTGGAGCGAAGGATGGCACGGCTCATACGACTATGCGGCTTTAGCAGATTATTCCGATTACCTTTTTATTATGGCTTATGACGAGCATTATCAGGGTGGCGCGGCAGGGCCTGTGGCAAGCATTGACTTTGTAGAAAAGTCCATTCAGTATGCTTTGGAGTTTTGTCCATCGGAAAAGATTGTGCTTGGAATTCCCTTTTTCGGAAGAATATGGTCCGATTCAGACAGCAGTGTAAACGGAATAGGTGTTTCAAACAACCGTATAGAAAAGATACTCGCAGACAGCAGTGGCAAGGTTACCTTTGACAGCGAGCATCTAAGTCCCAAGGCTGAATTTACAGTTAAAAGCGGAAGCAGTATTACGGTATCGGGTGTTACACTCAAGCCGGGGAGCTACACTATGTGGTACGAAAATGACGACTCTATCAAGGCAAAGCTTTCGTTGGTTGACAAATATTCTCTTAAAGGTGCAGGAAACTGGAGTTTAGGTCAGGAAACAAAGGATGTATGGGATTATTACTACACCTGGCTTAACGGAAAATATTTTTCGGATATTTTAACACATTTTGCAAAGGACGACATCCAGAGCATAGCATCAATGGGTGTAATGCTTGGGACAGGCAAGCACACCTTCTCGCCCCACGAGAAAATGACAAGAGGACAGATGGCCACTATTGGTGCGCGGCTTTTAAACCTGACATCAAAAAACAATTCTGTCTTTGCCGACGCAAAAGGGCACTGGGCAGAAAAAGAAATAGCTGCAGTTTACGAAAAGGGGCTTATGATTGGATATCCCGACGGCACATTCAAGCCTGACAGCTATGTAACACGGGAGGAAGTAGCGGTTTTCCTTACAAGAGCTATAGGTATAGATACCTCATCTGGAAAAAGCTCTTTTTCGGACGTGGACAAAGGCAGATGGTCCTTTGATGAAATATCTGCTCTGGCAAGCTCAGGCATACTTTTAGGTTATCCGGACAACACCTTCA
>JAZNZL010000154.1:0-2893 GCA_045594925.1 Clostridia bacterium | reverse complement strand
TAAAAAAGGAGATGTAAAGAAATTTACATCTCCTTTTTTGCACCTTTATAAATCAAGTTTTCTTATTTATCTTCCAGAAACTTTTCCTGACATTTTTTTTGATTCCTTCAAACTTTGAACATGTTCTGCCATTATGACAGTTAATATATGGACAAACAAAAGAGTGGTTGTCAAGTTCTAAAGATGCTTTGCCACGTTTGCATTGGGGACATAATTTTATAGTGTTCATAACGTCACTCCTTTTTGTTAAATGCTCCGGCAGTTATGTACATAGCACATAACTGCCGTTAAAGGTGTTTATTTACAATCCTCCCATTTGATTTCCAAACTATTATCATCAAGATAGTAGTTGTGGGTAATAGTTGCCTCAAGCACTATTACATAATACCATTTAGTATCTATTAAATCATTGAAGGGATTGTACTGAAGTGATTTTACATATTTCTCAGACGGATTTCTGCCCAGAAGTTTATTAATAACAGTCATAACTTCGGCACGGGTAATATAGTTTTCCGGTCTGATTGTTGAGTCTTCGTAACCTTGCAGGAGATTTCGGTCATACAAAGCTAAAATGTTTTCGTACGACCAGTGGCTTTCGTCAAGGTCTGTAAATATATTCTTGCTTGTGAATTCTGTAGTTTTTGTGAATTTAGCGATTAAAGACGCAAATTCAGCTCTTGTAAGATTTTGCGCCGGCTTGAATTCACCGTCAGGATATCCGAATATAATGCCATCGTTTGCCAGATATTCTATTTCCTTTACTGACCAGCGGGATTCTTCTACATCAGGAAATACTTTTCCTGTAACTGTAAAAGGTTCTTCATACTCATGATTCTTTACACGGTATAATATAGCTGCAATCTCTTCACGGGTGATGTGACCGTCAGGCTGTACACTTCCGTCAGGATACCCGTATATATAACCTATGTGTGTAGGGTGTTCGTTGCCAAAGATATCCCTTGTGTATTTTCTGGTTTTGTCAATAGTTACAGTTCCGCCGCCACCGCCGCCACCTACATAGATTGGTGCTGAGGGAACAGTGTATTTATATTCGCCTAAAGGTCCCCACACACTGCTCCAGCAATCATTAAAATTGGAGTCTTTACATTCTACGCATTTACCGCAATAACTGTAATGGATAGCTTTTACAGTTGTTGCCTTGGTAAGCTGCAACTGTTCTCCGTTGTAAAGAATTCGGTTTGGATTGCTTTCGTCTGCAGGATCGCTTCCGTCTAAAGTGTAGTATAATACTACGTTTGGCTCTGATTTATGACCGTCTATAATGGTATATACTGTATCTTTGGGAAATTCTACTTTTTCATTTCCCAGAGATGTTACAGGAGTATCAAGATGAATAAAATCAATAGTATGATTATAATCGCTGTTCAGGATTTTTCCTGAATCATCTTCCAGCCATGCATAAACAGTTATCTTGTCCATAGACGAATTAACCATAATCGGTGCCGCGTTGTCATATATAAGCTCGTTGGTCGAAAAAGAAGAGCCATCGGTTTTAACATAGGTGTAACGGTAGTGAATCTGAGCATCTTTGTTGGATGTAAGAAGCTTAATACCGTCTGCATATGAACCTTGATTTAAAATATCAGCACTTATTCTTTCAGCATCGTATGGATTGGCAATATATACGCTTCCTGTAGCAAGATTGTCTGCCTCTATTATGTAATAGTGGATTGTGCTTGCGCTTGTTTTACCGGTTTCATTATTTAAAACATACGCCTTAAATGACATTGTTTTTTTGATTTCTCTTTTTATGCCCATATAACGGACATCATCTTTATCTCCGTTAGCACGATAAAAGATTGTATAGTCCTTGTCAGTAGGCGCATTAGGATTGTACTCAATCATTGTAAATGGTACAGGTGTTTTAGAGTATCTTCCTGATGGGAGAGTGATAATCGGTGGAAGAGGTACAAAGTTATATACATAACTTACCATCTCGCTGTATACGCCATTCTTTTTACTGCGTATCTGCAAAATTGTATCAGATTTGAGTTTTATCGGAGTTCCGTCATAATCTGACCAGTTTAATGTGTCATATTTGTATTCAATTGTGTCGCCTTGATTTAGTGAATTAAGGTAAATATATAAAAGATTATTTTCGTTATCTACCTTTATTTCTTCGTATTCACCGGTGCCTTTGTCAGCATATGGTGGAGCAAGAGTCAACGGGTCAGAACTTAATGTGTAAGTATATTTATTTGGCTGGCTTGTAATGCCGTTTAAAGTAGAAGTTATATCTAAAACTGCTGTTGTATTCAGACTGCCTGATGTATTTTGAACTCCTAAGATATTCTGACATGAATTATCAAGATAAGCGTTTCCTGTAGAAGTGTCAATGTAGAATGTTCCGGTACTGGCAGGAAAACTGTTTGTAAATCCATTTATTGTATATTCAACGGTGCTTCCTTGGATTGCTGAAACAGGGATTACAGGTAGTGCTGTACCGCCAATAACGGCAGATGGTGCAGCCTGCGGTGCTTCAGGAGTAATTGTATATTCAAAGATACCAATATCACTCTTTACACCAAAAACATTGACAGCAACTGCTTTAATTAATGTTTTACCTTTTACTTCAATCGGACTTCCGTCGTATTTGATGGTTGTGTTACTACCGGGTACAGGGTCAGGGATAAAGTTCCCACCGTAGCTTATTGTGTAGTAAATTTCTGTTCCCTGAGGTACAGGCATAAACTGGGTTGAAAAACCGCTAGTATCACCGATTTTATGTGTATAATTGCCGGGAAGCAGTGTTGTAAGAGGTTTAACCGGTTTTTTAGTAACTATGTCATATGAATGTGTAACAACGGAAGAATATGTTGAGTTATCTTTCAAAACTACCGCAGACACTACTGTGTATTTTTCAATTTTAATC
>JAZNZL010000153.1:0-2587 GCA_045594925.1 Clostridia bacterium | reverse complement strand
GAAAGTATTGCCGATACCGCAAGAGTGCTTGCATCAATGTATGATGGAATAGAGTATCGCGGTTATGGCCAGGAGATAGTAGAGGAGCTTGCAAAATACTCTAAAGTACCTGTGTGGAATGGACTTACTAATGAGTTTCATCCCACACAGATTATAGCAGACCTTCTCACTATTAAAGAAAAGTTTGGCAGATTAAAGGGTATCAATTTTGTGTATATGGGTGACGCCCGTTATAATATGGGGAATTCTTTAATGGTAGGCTGTGCTAAAATGGGCTTGAATTTCACTGCCTGCTGTCCGGAAAAATATTTTCCGGATAAAGCACTTGTAGAAGAGTGTCTTAAGATAGCGGAAGAAACCGGCTCAGTTTTGAGATTTGAACCCGATACTGATAAAGCCGTAAAGGATGCAGATGTTATCTATACGGATGTGTGGGTGTCGATGGGTGAGCCTGCTGAAGTGTGGAAAGAACGTATACAGGAGCTTTCACCGTATCAGGTAAATACGCTTCTCATGTCAAAAACAGGCAAGAGCAGCACAATATTTATGCACTGCTTACCAGCGTTTCACGATTTGAAAACCACTGTTGGTAAGGAAATTGGCGAGAAATTCAATCTGGATGCTATGGAAGTAACTGACGAAGTGTTTGAAAGCGAAGCATCGGTTGTGTTTGAAGAAGCCGAGAACAGGATGCATGCAATTAAGGCAGTAATAGCTGCTACTATAGCTTAAAACGTAATAATTTAAAAGGGGTTGTGGCCAAGGCCACAACCCCTTTATACTTTTTTAAAGGATAATATGTATTTTCTGTTGAATTTGTAATTGAAAAGTGATATAATAAAGTGTCGAATTTTACGTTGAAAGGGGGTAAGCCCGGATGAAAAAGTATAAATGGATAGTAGCGCAGCATTCGTCGGATAAGATTTCCGAGCTTGCCACACTTAATAATGTTCCCAAGTTTGTAGCTGCGGCATTTTTGTCAAGGGGCTTGGAAGATAAAGAAAGTATAGACTATTTTCTTCGCACAAATGAGGCGGCGTTTCATAATCCGTATCTTTTGAAGGGCATGGATGAAGCGGTTGAGCGTATAGACGAAGCCCTTGATAATAATGAGAAAATCACCATTTACGGTGATTATGATGCTGATGGTATAACAGCTGCATACATTTTGTATACATATCTCAAAGAAAAAACAGAAAATGTAGATTGCTATATTCCTGACCGTATAGATGAGGGGTATGGTTTGAGCGAAGCTGCTATTGACACCTTGATAGATACTGATCTTATCATAACTGTAGATACGGGTATAACAGCGTTTAATCAGGTGGAGTATGCAAAGTCCAAGGGTATAGATGTAATCGTTACCGACCATCACACACCGGTTGATGAAGTGCCTGATGCAGTTGCTGTAATCGACCCGAAGCAGACCGATTGTAAGTATCCCTATAAAGAGCTTGCTGGGGTTGGAGTGGCGTTAAAGCTTGTGTATGCGCTGTCGGATTGCGATAGAGAAGTGTTAGACAGATTCTGCCATATCGCAGCAATAGGCACAATATCGGATTTGTGTGATTTAATGGGCGAGAACAGGTATATAGTAAGTAATGGTCTTAATAAGATGCGTGTTACCGATAACGTGGGACTTAAGGCTTTGTTTGCGGTGGCATCTGTAGACCAGAGAGCAGTGACTACATCTACCATAGGCTTTACCATAGGACCAATGCTTAATGCGGCAGGACGTGTAGCTTCGCCATATATAGCATTTGAGCTTTTGATAAGCGACGATGCCCAAAGAGCCCGTGCTCTTGCACAGCAGCTTTGTGAGGAAAATAATAAGCGTAAAGCAGAGGAAAAAGCAATTGTTGATTGTGTAATTGAAAACCTTGATAATTCCACTGTAAAGGATGATAATGTCATAGTTGTCAGCGGCAAAAACTGGCATCACGGAGTTATCGGTATAGTAGCCTCCAGAGTAACAGATAGATATTATAAGCCATCAATAGTTATTTCCACAGATGGTGTTTACGGTAAAGGCTCTTGCCGTAGCATAGATGGATTTAACCTTTTTGAGGCGATAGGCGCCTGCAGTGAAGAGCTTGTAAAAAATGGCGGACATACTATGGCTGCCGGTCTTACTATAGAAGAAGGAAAGATTGATGCTTTTAAAGATAAAATCAATGCCTATGCAAAATCTCTTTTAACAGAGGATGTATTGACTCCTAAGCTTTATATAGACAGTGAGATTGACATGTCAGAATTTGATGTTAAAAACATTCAGAAGTTAAGAATTCTGGAACCCTGCGGAGTGGGTAATAAAACGCCTGTATACTGTGTATGCTCCGCCACCATTCGTAGCATAAAAATTTCAAAGAATCACGCATTTTTAAATCTTGAAAAAAACGGATATAACTTTAGTGTACCTGCATTTAATAAAGCAGAAGATTTCAATTGTGTTGGTTGCGATGATGTTATAGATATTGCCGGAGTATTGAATGTTAATGAATATAATGGTGTATATTCGCCACAGCTGTTGCTTAAGGATTGGCGTATGTCTGAGGGTTATTTTGTTACAAGAGAAGAAGTCGGCGTG
>JAZNZL010000152.1:0-1918 GCA_045594925.1 Clostridia bacterium | reverse complement strand
TAAAAGCAGTATAGATGGCTTTAGTAAAGGACATAAGAGTATTGCGTCGTACATTGTCGAAAACTACCAGAAGGCAGCATTTATGACAGCGTCTGATTTGGGTAAGGAAGTTGGAGTAAGTGAGTCAACCGTTGTGCGTTTTGCTGCTGAACTGGGCTTGAACGGATATCCCGGCTTGCAGAGGGCACTTCAGGAATATATACGTAACAGACTTACAAATGTGCAGAGGATGGATGTTACCACCACTAAGCTGGGCGAAAGTGATGTTTTAAAATCCATTATACATTCGGATATAGAAAAATTGCGTCAAACAGAGGAAGAACTTGATGTTGAAAGCTTTCTTTCTGCAGTAGAGATAATAGCCAATGCTGATAATATTTATATACTTGGTGCAAGAAGCAGCTCGGCGCTTGCATCGTTTCTGGGGTTTTATCTTAACCTGATTTTTAAAAATGTAAAGACCATAAGTACAAGCTCTGCCAGCGAAACCTTTGAACAGCTTTTCAGGGTAGGCAAGGGTGATGCGGTTATTGCCATAAGCTTTCCGCGGTATTCCAGTAGGACGGTAAAGGCGGTTTCATATGCGGCATCAAGCGGTGCCAATGTTATTGCCCTTACCGATAGTATGGATTCACCCATTGTTCCGTATTCAAAGTATCCGCTTATTGCGCGGAGTGATATGTCGTATTTCGTTGATTCGCTGGTGGCACCTTTGAGTATAATAAATGCAATTATAGCTGCACTTGTTATGCGTAATAAGGATTTAGTGCGTAATACATTTGAAGAGCTTGAAAATATATGGGATAAATATGAGGTGTATGAAAAGCATGAACAGTGATAAAAGGGTAGCGGTAATCGGTGGCGGACCTGCCGGAATGATGGCTGCTGCAACGGCAGCTCTGGAAGGTAAAAAGGTAATCCTCTTTGAGAAGAATGACTTTTTAGGGAAGAAGCTGCTTATCACCGGTAAAGGCCGTTGTAATGTCACCAATAATGCAGATATTTCAGAGTTTATAAAAAACATTCCTGTAAATGCATCTTTTTTGTATAGCGCCTTTTATTCATTTACAAATGCTGATTTGATAAACCTTTTAAATAAGCTTGGTGTTGAAACCAAGGTTGAAAGAGGAGAGAGAGTATTTCCCGTAAGCGATAAAGCTAAAGATGTTGTAAATGCATTTGTTAAATACGTGTTGGATAGCGGAGCAAAAATAGTAAAAGTTCCTGTTAAAAAGATTATCGAAAACGATGATACAACCAAAACAGTGGTTCTGGCAGATAAGCGTGCTGTAAAATGTGACAGTGTAATAATAGCAACCGGCGGAGCGAGCTATCCTCTCACAGGATCAACCGGTGACGGATATGAGTTTGCGCAAAGCTTGGGACACACGGTAACAGAACTTAAACCGTCATTGGTGCCGCTTGTAGTAAAAGAAGATTATATAAATAAGCTTCAGGGTCTGTCGCTTAAAAATGTATCGGTAACGGTTTTGCAAAATGGCAAAAAGATATATGATGATTTCGGAGAAATGCTTTTTACCCATTATGGCTTGTCAGGGCCTACAATACTGAGCGCAAGCTCACATATGCGTAAAGAGGGGGAGTATAAGGTAAGCATAGATTTAAAACCCGCACTTGATTTTGCAGTGTTGGATAAACGTATACTCCGTGATTTTGAACAGAATAAGAATAAAGACCTAATAAATTCATTAGATGACCTGCTGCCTAAAAAGCTTATTCCGGTAATAGTAGAGCTTTCCGGAATAGACCCTCGAAAGAAGATAAATGAAATCACAAAAGAAGAGAGGCATAACCTTGTTTCTCTTCTTAAAAATATGACCTTTGAAATCAGTGGCTTCAGACCTATTAAGGAGGCAATAGTGACCTCTGGCGGTGTAAATGTGAAAGAGATAAATCC
>JAZNZL010000151.1:0-10072 GCA_045594925.1 Clostridia bacterium | reverse complement strand
AAAGGATGAGATTTAACTCATCCTTTTTCATTTATTATTCCGTGTATGCAGGTGTCTTTTCAACGTGCTGGATCTGGGCGACGGGCTTATCAGCAGTCTTAAGCAGATGCGTTAATATCCGAACCCGTTTTGGGTGCGTGTTTTTACGCCACTGCTTTGTTAAAATACTCGCAAATACGTCAGTATTAGCTTGCGTTTTTGCCTCGCATCGACGCAAAAACACAGCACCGAAAATTCTCTGAACCTAAAACAAGATAAAATTGTTTGTTTTTCAAGGCGGAAGGTCGCAGGAATACTGACGTATTTCAAGACCGACAACGCAGAAAAAGAGCGATTTTACTTGTTTTAGGCGAGTTTGGATACTAACGCATCTGCTTAATTGATACAGGGTTATTGATAGGCGGCAGGCTCATAGTCATAGCCGCGCCATATACAACCTCTACTGTGTTACCTTCTTTAAGGTCTGCAAGCTTAATGTCCTTGCCCTGTGCATCGGTGATTTTGGTTTCATCGCTTACTACAAGCACCACTTCACCGAGAACAGTATCGTTTACAGTTACGGTGTTTTCTTTTGTATCAATAGCTCCTACAACGGCTACATTAACAGTTTCCACCGGCTCATCAGAGGGAAGTGTAACAGCAGGTGAGCCTGAAAGCACCACTACAGAATTTGGTGTGTTCTGGGGCGGAAGACTTCTGGTCATCATTTCGCTGTAGTAAACTCTTAAGGTCATTCCGTCTTTAAGGTCTTCAAACTTAACCGCATTCGCTTCTTCATCGGAGATTGTAGCATCAGCAGGGAGATTAAGCACTACCTTGCCTTTAACTATATCGTTTACTGTAATCTGTCTGTTATCTGCATCGATTGACTCTATAAGCGCAATATCCTTGTGCTCAGCATCAAAGATATCCACAGAGCCGTCTTCGTTTATTCTGGATGCTCCGTCTAAAACTTCGTCTATAAAGTTAGTGGGAACGTATGTTACACCCAGATAAAGCCATGGCGCTGTGCCAAGCATTACAGGAGCTTTCTTAGAAAAGGTGTAGCCATCGTTAAAGGCGCTCATTGTTATATAAACGGGACCGCGTGTTAAGGTGATGGTGCCGTTTTCGTCGCCTACCCACTCAACTGTGAAGCCAAGCTTTTCTGTAACTGTGCGCAAAGGAATCAAAACGTTGCCGTCTTTTTCTGCATACTGTACGCAGGCAAGCTTCTCGCCATTGACTGTTATACAGCATAATTTCTCGTCAACAGACTTTGTTGCAACTGATGGTGTTGTGATTTCTTTATTGGGGTCATACTCAGCAAAGGCTGTAAAAGCCGAAATGCTCATTGTGGCTGCGATAAACGCAGCAAAAATTCTTTTTTTCATATTATGTACCTATACCTTTCTGCCATAATGGCTGACATCCGAGCTTGTTTGGATGCGTATTTCACGCTATTGCTCAAATATTTGATTTACATACATAAGACGGAAGGCAACATAAAAAAGTTCCGTCTTTTATGAAAAATTTTTAAATTATTTTATTTTTCTGCATTCAGTATAGAATCTTTTGTCTTCAGCGTGGCCCATAGAGAAGGTTTTTCTCGGCAATGCGCCGTCGGAGATAACTGTTTTGAAAAACTCGGATTTATCCATTACGTCGAACAGTATTCCCACATTACCTACTTTTTGCGCGTGCTGACGAACCACATCGTCACCGTGGATATAGTCAACGGTACCGCTGTTTTCCTTTAAATAGCTGTCAATAATATTCTGAACGCTGCCTACTGTGATATTGGCGGTGGGCTTTTCTACCTTTAAAAAGCGGCTTTCGCCATTTACTATAAGCTCAAACACCTGACCGCCGCAGCACTTACAGCCGTCTGTTACGCCATTTTCCTTTAAGTAGCTTACAAACTTATCCGTGTCAACATCGAACACAACTCTGTGAATAGGCTCAAACTCCAGCGATTCATCGTGAAGGTTGACTATCTCTGCAAGGGCGTATCTTGCAGGATGTGTGTTAATATCTGCACCCTGTTTTTTAAGCTCCTCCCAGCAAGCCTTGGCTGTAGCAAGTGAATGGTTGCCGTCACCCATTGCGTATGCAAGTGGGTGTTTTTCGTTTGTGCCGTATTTTGCGTTGAATTTATCAATATCGCAAAGCTCTGCAAGATATTCGTCGATTTGTGCGGCCTCATCCTCTGGCAGATAGTAGCCCTTTAATGCGCCAGAGTTCATCATAAGCTTAAAATCATAAGCCTTTTTAAAGGCTGCTGTTTTCTCAGCCAATGGCTCTATGATTTTCTTTTCCGTATCATCAATTAAAATCATAATATGGGGCGACTCTATCGAAGCATTCTCACGAACACGCATACGTGGCGGAATACGCTCTAAAATAGTACCCTCTGTAGCGCGTACGGCTGATGTGGAGCCTTTGGAATAATCGTACTCCTCCAAATCTATTTTGCCGATTATACCCTTACGCACTTTACCATTTGCAAGGGTGCGCTCTGTGTATATGTAGCTTTCTTCGGACTCTGTCATAACACCCTCTGCAAGATATTTATCCATAGTTACACAGATGTTTTTAATTCTGTCTGCAACATCTGCCGACTCCAGATAAATCTCCGGCAAAACCATATTAAGCATAGACGGTGCTGCGCCTACATATTCCGCCGCGCTGTTCCAGTAATCAGGCTCGGATGTGTACTGGTCGCAGGCAACAACACTCCACTTGCTCATATCTGCGCCATCTTTGGGTAGCATTATCTTCGCTTTTGAAAAAACCTTACTCATTGTATGTACCTTCCTTTGTGTATATAAATTGATTTGTATTAAGTGTGCATCACTATTTTAAGCAGCAAACTCATCACCATTTTAAGCAGGTAAACTGCATTATTATTTTAAGTGTGGGATTCCTTTTGTGTATGCTGCCACCTCATCCGAGTTTTGCTTCGCAAAACCCACCTTCCCCTCAAGGGGAAGGCTTTTCGCGTTGCATAAGTGAATGGCTATTCACTATACTCAAGTGTGCCTCGCTCTGCCTATAAGAAAAACCCGAACCCGTTACAGGGTCCGGGTTTAAATTATGCCCGATTAGTAATATATGCAATAATTTTCACTGAAAATTAGTTGCCAAGGCTGTTGTAACGGTCGTATGCTGTCTGGCAAATGCCTATCAATTCCTGAAGACCGTACTTATTCATTGTTTCAACATACTCATCAAACTTAGAAAGCGGCTCCTGACCGATTATCATCTTAGTAACCATTTCGTCTCTGTAAGCGTCAAGGTCTGTCTGGATCTGGCTCTTTCTTTCGTTTTCGTCAGCTGTATACTTAAAGCCTGCGTCTACAAGGCTTGTATCACCAACAACCCACTCATCTGTAGCTGCATACTGCTGCGGGAACAAATACTGAATCTTTGCATAAGCATCATTGAGCCAGTACTTGTTAGGAACACCCATACCAGGCCAGCAATACTCACCCAAGGCTTCTGCAGGAGCTTTGCCGTCAGGATTGTTATATACATAATCTGTGAAATTATATTCGCCGTTTTCCTTTGTGAAGGTTACACCCTCAACACCCCAGTTAAGAAGCTCTGTAGCTTCGTCTGAGTAGAAGTAGTCTAAAACTCTTACAGCTGTATCAGGGTCTTTACAAACAGATGAAATAACTGCTCCGTTTACACCTGACATAAGACCGGTAATGTCTCTTGCGTTATATCTTGTGCTGTTAGCATCTTTCTTAGGCCATTTTACACCGATAAGGTCAAATGTGGGGTCATCCTTCATAGCTATAAGATAGCTGCTCATATTTGAACCTGTATAACCGATATAAGAACCAACCTTATGTGTGGTTACCTTAGAGTTAAGTGTAGCAAGGTTAATAGCTGCAAACTCAGAGTCAATCAAGCCCTCTGTATACCATTTGTTCATCTCAGCGAGGAACTCTTTGTATTCAGGCTGAGCAGGACCGAACTTAATCTTGCCGTTGTCAGCATAGAAGCCTGTACCAACGCCGTAAACTGTTGCAAAGTTACGGAACGTCTGGCTGGAATATGCGCCGAAGGGGATTTCATCAGCTTCGCCGTTGCCGTTGGGGTCCTGAGTTTTGAATGCTTTAAGCATATTATACCAGTCGCCGATTGTGTCAGGAACAGGAATATTAAGCTTATCCAACCAGTCTTTTCTAATCTGAGGACCGACTGAAGCGTTCATAGCTTCGCTATTACGGATAGTACCCATTGTAAAGATCTTACCCTCTAAGGTTTTAAGATCTTTAATGTGTTCGGGATTTGATTCTATAGCTTTTCTGAAGTTAGGCATTTTGCCACCGTCATAGTAAGGTGTAAGGTCAAGGATTACACCATCTTTATATGCAGCAGAAAGACCGCCTTTATATGCGCTGGACCAGTTGTTCTGATACATAATATCTGCATATTCGCCTGAAGCTATCATAATATTGAACTGCTCTTCCCATCTTGATGATGAAGGATGGAGGAATTCGATATCTACGCCAACAGCTTCTTCAATCTTCTGGATAGAAACTGCTTTGTCATAAGCTGTTACATACTTAGAAGCACTGTTACCGCCCCAATATGTAAGCTTATCTGCTGACTTGTCGAGAATTGTTTCGCTGCCGCAGCCTGCGAAAGCTGTAACAACCATTGCTACTGCAACGAAAAGAAGCAAAGCTTTTTTCATGTTTTTCATATTTCTCCTCTTTTCTTTAAAATAATTTATAATATTTTAGTACTTTTTCAAGTACTTCATATTTAAAGTGATTTATAACAGATACTTATCAGTTATTAAGCCCGTTATAACGCTCATAGGCTGACTGACAAATATCAATAAGCTCGGTAAGGCCGTACTTATACATTGTTTCAACATATTCGTCAAACTTGGAAAGCGGCTCCTTACCTATTATCATTTTAGTAACCATTTCGCTTCTGTATGCATCAACATCCACCTGAAGCTCGCTCTTTCTTTCACTTTCTTCGGAGGTGAACCTGAAGCCTGTGTCTACAAGGCTTGTATCACCCTGAACCCACTCCTCAACCGCTGCACGCTGCTGTGGATACAGATACTGTATAGCTGAGTAGGCATCTGCAAGCAGGTACTTATTAGGTGCTACGGTACCAGGCCAGCAGTACTTGCCCAAAGCCTCTGCAGGAGTTTTGCCGTCAGGATTGTTATATACATAATCAGTGAGCTTATATTTGCCTTTTTCTTTTGTGAAGGTTTCACCTTCAACGCCCCAGTTAAGAAGCTCTGTAGCTTCGTCTGAGTAGAAATAGTCTAAAACTTTCACAGCTGTATCGGGGTCTTTACAGGTGGTTGAAACCACACAACCCAGATCTGCACTGGTGAGACCTGTTATGTCTCTGCCGTTATACCTTACACTGCTTTCGTCCTTTTTCGGCCACTTAGTGCCTACAAGCTCGAAAGTGGGATGGTCCTTCATAGCAGAAAAGTATGTGCCCATATTTGATGAGGTGTATCCAACATAAGCACCGACCTTTTCACCGGTAACCTTTGCATTAAGAGCAGTAAGGTTGATGGCTGCAAACTCAGACTCCATTAAGCCCTCGTTATACCATTTGTTCATTTCTGTAAGGAACTCTTTATATTCCGGCTGGGCAGGTCCATAGACGATTTTACCATCTTTTGCATAAAAACCTGTACCTACGCCGTAGGCAGTAGCAAAATGCTTAAACATCTGGCTTGAATATTCACCAAAGGGGATTTCATCAGCCTGACCGTTGCCGTTAGGGTCCTTAGTTTTAAACGCTGTGAGCATATTGTACCAATCGCCCATCGTTTCGGGGACTGATATACCCAGCTTATCCAGCCAGTCCTTTCGCACCTGCGGACCAACTGATGCGTTTACAGATTCATCTTCTTTAATGTTACCCATTAAAAAGATTTTACCATCAACACCCTTAATTGTATCTATAAGGTCCTTGCTTTCTACAAGCTTTCTGTAGTTAGGCATCTTTCCGCTGTCATAATAAGGAGTGAGGTCCAAGATGACCCCGTCCTTATATGCGGCAGAAAGACCGCCGTTATATCCGCTGTTCCAGGAAATCTGATGCATGATATCAGCATATTCACCGGAGGCAATCATAATATTAAACTGCTCCTCCCAGTAAGCGGATGTGGGATGAATAAATTCAATATCAATTCCCAGCTTTTCTTCTATCTTCTGGATTGAGATTGATTCATCATAAGACGAGACGTATTTAGCGGCGCTGTTTCCGCACCAGTAAGTGAGCTTATCTATCGACGCGTCAAGCACCTTGTCACTTCCGCAACCGGAAAACAAAGACGCAACCATAGTAACTACAATAAAAGCAAGCAGTGTCTTTTTAAGATTATTCATACAATCCAAGCCTCCTCTTACGATAAATAATTACGGAGAAGATTTAAGCTTAAATTCTGCAAATCAACCTTTAACAGCACCAATCATAACACCCTTGGTGAAGTGTTTCTGCAGGAAAGGATATATACACAGAATCGGAACCATTGTTACAACGATTGTGGCATACTTGATAACGTCAGAAAAGCCCACAACCTCTTCCATAGAAGCCTCAACGGAAGCACCGGTTTTACCCTCAACAAGGATTTCACGGAGAATAAGCTGAATCGGGAACTTTTTACGGTCTTTAAGGTAAATCATAGCTGAGAACCAGCTGTTCCAGATACCTACGCCGTAGAAAAGAATCTGTACCGCAATAGCTGCCATTGAAAGGGGAATCATAATTCTGAACATTACTGTCATACTTCCGGCACCGTCAATTCGTGCAGACTCTTCCAAGCTGTGAGGAACACCGTCAAAAGCGTTTTTCAAAACTATGATATTATATGTAGACAAAAGTCCTGAGAGAGTAACTGCCCATCTTGAGCCGTACAGGCCAAGTGTCTTAACAACCAAGAAGGTCGGGATAAGACCGCCGCCGAAGAACATTGTGATAATCATCATTTTCATAATGAATTTGTTGTGCTTGAGGTATGGTCTTGAAATGTTGAACGCCATAAAGGCTGATGTGAATATTGATAATGATGTGCCTATCAATATATAGTAGATAGAGTTTAAGTAACCGCTGATAAGGTCTTCGTTAGCAAAAACCTTTTTGTAACCTTCAAGTGAGAAGCCTGCAGGTCTTAAAAGAACACCGGTTTTTTTCATAAGCTCAGCAGAATCACTGAATGAACCGAAAACTACGTATAAAAGCGGATACGCACAAATAACAATCATAACAAGCATAAAGAGAACGTTAAAAACATCAAATGCGCGCTCTGCACGACTGATTTTAATTTTCATTGTGATATTTCCTCCTTCCTTATATTACCACAAACTTGTCTCTGATACCTTGCGGCTCAATTTGTTGGTTATCAAAATCAACACAAGGTTAATCAATGAGTTGAAAAGACCGATAGCTGATGAATAGCTGTAGTCCATATTCAGCAAACCTTTTCTGTAAACGTATGTAGAGATAACGTCTGCTGTTTCGTATGTTGTGGGGTTATAAAGAAGAAGTATCTTCTCTGAACCTACTCCGAAGAAACCGCCCATTCTCAAAATAAACAATGTAACAATTGTAGGAACGATACTTGGGATGGTTACAGATAACACCTGTCTGAATTTGCCTGCTCCGTCAATAGCAGCAGCCTCGTAAAGAGTGGGGTCGATGTTTGTAAGCGCTGCAAGATAAACGATTGAGCCCCAGCCCACACCCTGCCATATACCTGACAGAACGTATATCCATCTGAAAGCACCGGGTTCCTGCAGCCAGTTTCTAGCTTCAACACCGAATACGCCGAGTACTGCGTTGAACAAACCTGACTTTGTAGAGAAGCTTGTAATCATACCACAGATAATAACTGTTGAAATAAAGTGGGGTATGTATGTAATTGTCTGAACAACACGCTTGTAGCCGTTTGACTTAAGCTCGTTAAGAAGCAGAGCCAGAATAATCGGCGCCGGGAAGCTGAGTCCCAGAGTCATAACGGAAATAATAAGTGTGTTAGACACTGTACGTGTAAAGTAAACACTCTTACAGAAAGCGATAATGTGCTTAAAGCCTACCCATTCGCCGCCAAAGAAGCCCGTAGCGGGTGTGTACTCTTTGAACGCGATGATAATACCGAACATAGGCGCGTAGCAAAATATAAGGTACCACAAAATACCGGGAAGAGTTAAGAAATAAGTAAGAAAATTCGTCTTCAACTCTCTGCCGAAGGTATCCTTCTTTTTGCGTTTAATAACTTTTGTTTCTGGAGCAATCTGGTTGCTGCCTTTTTGCTTTGCTGCAATCATTAATTTTTAACCTCCTACCTCATAGCAAACAAATATTGCAGTTTATTATATTGTAATTATACCACCTGTCCTGTTAGTGTTCAATCGTCAAAATTTGAATTTGATTGTCATTTTTTAATAAAAATGTCTTTTTTGTTTGTCTTTTTTCGCTTATTTCTCAAAAAAGCGCCGTTTTTTGTTTATGAGTCCTTTAAAAAAGCTTTATTTCAAAAAAATTACATCTCCCTTTTTTTGTTGACATCTCCCTTTTTTTGTTATAAACTTATTTACAATATATATTGCTGTTTTTTCGCGGCATATTCTATCGTTTTTGATTTGGGAGGAGATTTTTTTGAAAAAGTTATTTTTCAGCAAGCTCTCTTTTAAAAATACGTCAAAAAAGCATATAAATATAAAGGAAGCTTTTAAAAAACCGGAAAAGCCTTCCGTTTTTTCGCCTGTGAGCAGAAAAAAACTTTCCTTTAGATATACAGCTGCTCTTTTGATAGCTATGATAATCCCTATGGTCTTTGGCTTCTTTACCACACGTCTGGCTATTGAGTCTGCTAAAAACCGTATTTTAGAAAAGAACAATCAGGCTATATCTCATATCCAGTCTTCTGTTGATAACGATTTGCGTGCAATTATTGAGTATATGCTCTCTGCGGCGAACAATCAGGAGCTTTTGGAGGTTTCAAAAAAGCCTTATTCAAAGGATTTTATTTATCAGGCTGCATCCGCCGGGCTGTTCCCTGAGCCTGACAACCTGAACAGCTTAGATATTATCAGCAAGAGCGCTATATATTTTGACAACAGCGAAATGGTGGTTTCGGATAAGTTTGTATATCACATTTCCGCCTTTTTTGATGAGATTGTGCAGCCACGCGACATTTCGTATGAGCAGTTTCTGGAGGCTATTAAAACCACGTCAAACAGAAAATTCACCACCGCAACCGACTGTTACTTCGGCAAAAAAACACTCCCCACTGAATGTATGATGTATATACAGTCCTTTCCGCTTACATCTGCACCCAGCGGCAAGCTTATTGCGTTTATAAACTGCCGTCAGCTTGTGAAAGCTTTTTTAGACAGCTTTGAAAACAGCAATTCCTGTTTCTTTATAACCGACGAATCCGGCTCTGTGCTCTACAGCGTTGGCAACAAAGAGCTTGTTTCGGCTGAGTTCAGTTCAGCAGAAGATAATCACGGCACAATGGAAATAGACGGCAAGGATATTTTATACAGTAAAAAGAACTCCACCTACGGAAATCTTAAATATATATATACAGAAAACGCACACAATGCTGTAAAAGATATGGCACCGCTTATAGCGTTTACGTCAATTTATGTTTTTCTCACATTGATTCTGGACTTTGCCTACATAGTTTGGCTTGCCGGCAAAAAGAGGCGCGCTGTGTCTTTTTCTGCCGAGCCGACTCAGGATTTAAGCGAAGCAGAAACCTCCGTCGAGCTCCAAAGCGAAGCGCCTGACAACGACGACAGCATTTACGAAGAAGCCAAGTCCCTGCCCCTTCTTGATGCAGAAGAGCAATCTGCGCGAAAAAACATCATTTCAAATATTTTGCGTGGTGAGTTTGGCAATACGGAGGGAATAGTTGAAGCCTGCAAAAAGAACGGTATCAATTTTATTACAGAGGATTTCTGCGTTATATATTTTAATCTTAACGAAATTATAGGCCCCGATATCCCCATTATCAAATACGCAATCTCAAACACTGTTCTGGAAATATTTGAGTCTATAGCTGCGGTTTTCCTTGATGATACCG
>JAZNZL010000150.1:0-3608 GCA_045594925.1 Clostridia bacterium | reverse complement strand
CTTCCCGCTCTTTACACACGCTTTGACGATTTCTTCCGCAAGCTTGGGATTTTCAAGCAACGCGCTCCCTTCCCCGTTCTTGTAAATCTTGGGTACGGGACAGCCCATATTGATATCCAGTATGGATGCCCCCGTTTCAAGCGCCATATACGCAGTTTTTGCCATTATATCAGGATCACTGCCGAAAATCTGCACTGCAAGAGGTTTTTCGCTATCACAGGAATTCAAAAGATTTTTTGTCTTTTTATCATTATAATACAGCGCCTTACTGCTTACCATTTCGCTATAAACAAGTCCTGCGCCGTACTTGACACACTGCTTTCTGAACGCAAGGTCCGTTACCCCCGCCATTGGCGCCAGAAAAACATTATTCTTTAAAACAACACTGCCTATCTGCATAAAATTACTCCGCTTTTTCGCCTCTGCCGGACTGTATCAGGCTGTTAAGCTCCTCCATAAAGGTTGAAACATCTTTAAATTCACGATAAACAGATGCAAAGCGAACATAAGCTATAGGGTCAAGCTTTTTGAGTCTGTCCATTACAAGAGCGCCTATATGCACTGACGGGATTTCACTATCCATAGAATTAAAAAGCTCTGCTTCTATATCCTGAACAACACTTTCTATCTGGGCAACTGTTACAGGTGTTTTCTCACAAGCACGGAGTATTCCGCTGAAAATTTTCTGTCTGTTATACACCTGACGTTTACCATCTTTTTTTATAACCACCAGCGGCACAGACTCTATCTGCTCATAAGTGGTGAAACGTCTGGTACAGGAAAGGCACTCTCTGCGACGTCTGATGGAATTGCCGTCATCTACCGGTCGAGAGTCTATAACCTTACTTTCTGTGTTTTCGCAATAGGGACACTTCATTGGCGAAAACCTCCTTACACATTATTTCTTAAAACAAATCCGCACATACCCTATAAGAATGTGCGGATTAAAATTTTTTATTTACCAAAGATTAGTTTTCCTGACCTTTTAAGAAAGGAGGAATATTTATATCACCATCACCGAACTTTGTGAAGGTTTCTCCGCCAAAGCTGATTTCTTCCATCTCTTCTTTAGCTGTTTTGGGAGCATTCTCAAAACCGGTTGCTACAACTGTAACAACTACTTCATCGTTAAGGTTATCATCAATTGATGTACCAAAGATGATATTAGCATCTTTATCAACAAGCTGGTAAATAAGATCCATAGCACTGTTAACCTCAAACAAGGTCATATCGTTGCTGCCGGCGATATTTACCATAGCCTGAGTAGCACCGTCGATAGTTGTTTCAAGCAAGGGGCTGTTAATAGCAAGCTTAGCAGCTGTTTCTGCTCTGTTTTCGCCGGAAGCTCTGCCTATGCCCATATGTACTATACCAGTATTGCCCATTACAGACTTGATATCTGCAAAGTCCAAGTTAATAAAGCCCGGATGTGTAATCAAATCAGAAATACCCTTTACGCTCTGACCGAGAACATCGTCAGCCATTTTGAACGCATTCTGCATTGATGTTTTATTATCAGATATCTCCAAAAGCTTATCGTTAGGAATAACAACAAGCGCGTCAACACACTCTTTAAGTGTTTCTATACCAAGCTCTGCCTGCTCCATTCTGCGTTTACCCTCAAAACGGAAGGGCTTTGTAACTACACCTACTGTGAGTATTCCCATACCCTTTGCTATTGAAGCTACAACAGGAGCTGCACCTGTTCCTGTGCCGCCACCCATACCAGAGGTGATGAAAACCATATTTGTATCTTTAAATGCCTGCTTAATCTCTTCTACACTTTCTTCAGCGGCTTTCTGGCCAATTTCAGGGTTCGCACCTGCGCCAAGACCTTTAGTGAGCTTTTCACCAATCTGAATCTTAAGACCTGCCTTTGAACCTGATGAGCCGTAAAGCACCTGTCTATCCGTATTGATGGCAACAAACTCCACGCCGTCAAGCTTCTCTTCTATCATTCGATTAACCGCATTATTTCCGCCGCCGCCTACACCGACAACCTTCATAATGCAAACGTTTTCTTTTGCGTTTTCAAATTCCAACACAACGTAACCTCCTCAAAATATACGGTTTTTCAGTTAACGATTTTTAAGTTATTATTTATTGTAACATACTTTTTTAACAATTTCCACATATTTTTTTAATATTTTTAAATTTTTTATATATTACTCAATTTTCGTCGCTTTTTATAGAACTTTTGACGAATTCCAGTTCGTTTTCTGCCCGTTTCTTATCCCTTTTGTGCTTTTTGTCTACAAGTGTATTTATATAGAATCTTCTTATGGTTGCAAAATTCTGGAACATTCGCGTTCCGAACACCAGCACCGCCGCCAGATACAAATCTGCTCCAAGCTTTTGACCTACATACATAAGAAACACTGCTATCAGGGAATTACCCACAAGACCGGTCACAAATATTGTATAATCAAATTTTTTGTCAAGAGCTGATTTGAATGCTCCGAAGATTGAATCAAGCGCCGCAAGTATTATGATGGCAACATAAGACGTAAGCGAAACCGGTATATACCAGTCTATGGCAAACGCCAGCAACGCACCGATTATTACTGATAACACTATTAACATTATATCTCCTCCGTATTACTGCGTGGTGTCTTTCTTTACCTCTTCGGCATACTTATACGTTACAGTGCCCTTATACTTGGGTATCTGCAGTTTGTTGGATTTGGTTATGGTTACATCTATCTTGAATGCACGCATAACATCTACCACACCGTCACGGATATTAAGACCTGCTTCTAAAGTGTTGGGGTCTCCTATTGCCTTTATGGTAAAAGGTGGTGCGTAATAGTTATTGTTTATTGTTATTGTAGGTCCTACACAACGGATAGCACTTTTACTGCTTATCCTTTCGCCGTTTATACTGATTGCTTCCGCACCCGAGCCTACAAGCTCATTTACTATATCCCTTAAATCCCTGTCATGAATAATATAATTATTGGAAGATGCGCCCGTGTTTGATTCAGTACTGTCTTTAAGCACCACCGTTACACCTTCGCCCTCAACATCAGTAAGACCTGCTAAAAGCATAGCATTTTTAAGCTCGTCCGCCATAGCCTTTGAGCCTTCGTCATTCTCGCTGGCATTTTTACGGTAGGTTTCAAGGCTGGTATTTGCCTGAATAAGCTGCCTGTTCAAATCTATATTTTTATCTTTTTCCTTTATCAGCTCTTTCTGCAAATCCTCTATTCGCTGCAGCTGCGTGCCGGTCATACCGGAGTTTTTCATTACACTCTTAAACTGAATAACTATTATAAAGCTTACAATAAACAGCACTGCTGCTATAGCCATCTGTGCTTTTCTGTTACGCATACTTTTCCTCCGCTTTTTAGCTTCCTCTTACTGTTACTTTTTCCGTATTGGTCATATCTATCACTGCACCCCGCTTATCTGCCGGGTCTTCAAGTATCTTTTTCAAAAATGATATCTTATATATGATCTCATCCATTGTGCCAATATTTACCGTGGCATCGGACACAGTGACAAATTTAATATCATTTAAATCCGTTACATCTATCACCTTTAAAAGATGCGATATACCGGTTTCATTAACCTGCCTGAGAATTTTAAACACAGCGTCCCTGTTGAAG
>JAZNZL010000149.1:0-12051 GCA_045594925.1 Clostridia bacterium | reverse complement strand
TTTTCCGTTCACGTTTTTAAGTCTTTATCAGTTTAAAATATAAACATTTGCTGTTCTTCTGCCGAATTGCTTCACTCTTGCGGGAGAGTGGAAGAACAAGTCAACCTTATTACCTTTAATTGCCCCGCCAGTATCCTCTGCCACTGAGTATCCGTATACCCAGCTTCCATCGGGAGCTTCAATATAAAGCTTTGTGCCAAGGGGAATTACTCTGGGGTCTACTGCTACCATTCCGCTATCTAATGCCTTTCCTGTAGCTGTTATGGGGCCCCAGGGTCCGTTACTTTCATAAGAAGCATCGTATGCTGTGGCTGTGCAGGTTATCACCTTTGAATAGCTATAAACTGTACCATCCGGTGCCATTACAACATTTTCCTTAGTGCCTACATCAAGTATTTCGGATACAGGCTGCTTTGTAACAACATTACTTACTACTGCTTCTGATATTACCTTACCTTTAAACTTAATAGTTTCTATAATTTTTGTTCTTACGCCTTTTTCGCCATAACGAGTGATGCTGACAATATTTTTGGGAAGCTCACCATTAGGACGCTCTTCTGTGGTGTACGGAATTTCTTCCTCTACCTCTGTTAATATCCTTTCACAGCGTGTTATGCTAACTTCCATACCCTCTTTAATTACCTCTTCAAGTGAGGGGGTTATCAAATCATAACTGTTATAAGAAATCGCCTTTGCATCAAGAAATTCTTTTACTGTATCAGTGCTGGTTTCGTATTCTGTCTTTTTGCCGTCATCATTTAATGTTACCTTCACTGCCCTTTTTACATATATCTTATCTACTCTTTCTACTTTAACATCCATTCCGGGAATTACAGCATCGAATATGCCAAGGGTTATTCCATTTTCAGTTAAAACCTGATACACACTTTTTGATGTTCTGTCTACGGTGATTACCTCACCGTCACAGTGTATCTCTACTCCCTCAGACAGCGAAGTCGAGCTTACGTTTAATACGGCTACCATTAAAAAAAACAAGGTCATTACAGCCGCATAACACAGTGTGACTTTAAAATGTTTTGCTGAACTCATCAATTACCTCCTGAATTTAACGGACTTTTAGGCTCCGTTATATGCTGCACCAAAAAGTGCGCAATTTTATTCGGCTGGTACATTCTACGCGAACAATTTTGATTTGTCAAATCCATTTACATTTTTTGGCAAAAATCGGTGTGCAAATTTACCAATCGAATTTTTCGGTTTTTAAAATTACTTACATTTTTTTACAATCGCCGTTTTTACTGAAATTACGTGGAACTCTTTGATTATTGGAAGTTTATGCAATCATTTCAAAAATATTACAAAAGTGTTACGAAAATCGATATTTTTGTGAAGAATTAACGAATTTTAACACTTTTTTAGCTGTTTTTAGCTCTTTTAAAAGGGTTTTTTACATTTTTTTACTGTTTTTTAAGGTCCTGTTTTTTGCGACTTTTTGTGGGTTTTGCATATCAAAACGCACTTATCCCTTTATCCAAATATTAAATATGCACAAAAAAACGGCGTTTTTTTGCTTTTTTAATGATTTTTCAGGTGTTTTTAAATTTACTAAATTTTTTACCAGTTTCTGTAAATTTTATGCTGTTTTTATATGTTTTTTAAAAGCTCAGATTTTATAAAAAAGTCTGTTTTCAAATGGTTAAACCCTTGCAGAACCGCCTTTTTTCATAGGCTTTTACGGATTTTTAAAATTTTTTCTTCCTATATATATACACGCTAAAATTAAGCACCACAATATATGCTAATGGCATTTTTTAAATTAAAAGCGTTTTTTTATAATATTTATGTTACATTTTATACTATTATGTTGAATAATATCTTCTGTGTGATAGAATTTATCCAAGGAGTGTTATTATGAAAAAAACTATTATTATTTATTTACTTATATTAAGCATTATATTACCTACTGCTTCTTATGCAAAAAACAGTATTGAACCTATTGGCGAAAGAATTGTGAGAGAAGCTGCCCTTTGGATCGGTACTCCCTATGGATACGCTGACGGCAGCGACGGATACGGGTCTAAAGTAGACTGCAGCGGTCTTGTGATGCAGGTTTTTAAAAAATTCGGCATTGAGCTACCACGCACCAGTTACGAACAGGCTGAAGAGGGTGAAAAAATCCCCCTCAACGAAATGGCTGCGGGGGACATTGTATGCTTTATATATGAAGACGGCAAAATAGGACACGTGGGGATTTATGTAGGCGGCAACGCTATGATTCACTCTCCAAGACCTGAAAAAACAGTTGAAATATCAAAATATTTTGAAGACTGGGGTTCGATTAAGTCTGCTTTCGGCAGAAGAATTCACGCAGACAGCGACTATATACCCGAGCCGCTGTCCGATGAAGCTGAAAAGGAAATTAGTGCTTTACTTAATGAGGAAAACTGCTTAAAAACTGACCATCTTAAAGAGGTTGAGGCGATTATTGAAAACGCAGGCAAGGAAGAAATCGAAGATATTGACGACGTTAACTGCGAATCTGATACTATCATCACAGAAAAACACAAAAAAGAAATAGTGCTTGAGATAAATAACCCATATATGTCAGTAAACGACGAGGACAAGCTTATCGATACAGTAGAAACCATCGCACCCTGCATTATAAACAACCGCACGCATCTGCCTTTGCGCGGGGTGGCAGAAGAATTTGGCGCTGACGTTCAATGGATTGGCGGCGATGAGAAAGAAATCAGGGTTAGCTGTGGTGATACCGAGATAACCTTATGGATTGATTCTGAAAAAACGAGTGTTAACGGTCAAATCAAGTACATCGATTCTGTTCCGGTTATAATGTACGACAGAACTTTTCTTCCTATAAGATTCATTGCAGATGAGCTGGGATGGAATCTGGACTGGGATGGTGAAAATCAAAAAATCTCGCTATCGGCTATGATAAGCGAGATTTAATTGAGGATTGACTGATTTATCATTTGGGATGTTTTTATTTCCGAGGAAATAAAAAAGCTTTTATCTCCTATTTGTTCTCTTGAACCAGGTATTGTGTAATACTCATTGGTGCGTTGGCTGAAACGATTTATAAACTCAACGTAATCAGGTACTTTAAACAGCGACAAATCAGTATTGGAAGCATTTAAAAGATTGCTCAGATACGAGGTCAAATCCTCCTGTTGCCACAAATAATGAGAAAATATGCCATTTACAAGCCCTCTATAGTCACCATCGGGGCAATACAAATCTGTAGTGTTTATTACAAGGTGGTAATCTATATTGATGGGAAGCACCGCCTGCGCCTGCTCACGCATCATTTCTACTCCGCCGATATTTAGCGTGTGCTTAAACATCTGGTCGCTAAAAGCAACTTTAACACGGGTATCAGCAGGTATATTTATTGTTTTTATACTTTTATCATTAGGATTAAAGCACACAAGCATATTAACATTAAGGGTATCTGATGCGGGGTCTTTGACGGCTACTAAAATATTTTTTCTTTCAAATGCTGCTTTATTATTATAGGAATAATCTGTTTCATTTTTAACAGTGAATACACCGCAGCAAACAAAAGCCGACACCACTCCCAAAAACGTCACAACCGCCACTGCTACAAATGGCAATGATAATTTGATTTTTATATCCGTCACCCCTTTCTTTGATTTTATATCCGATACAAGTGCACATATTATTGTATTAGATATTTTACAAAATATCAAGACAAATTTTTTTAAATACTCAATTTATTTCCGGAGGTTTTTCTAATGAAATCCAAATACATAACCCAATCAGCTGTTATTGCCGCTGTTTACATCATTCTTGTATGGGTTTTTGCGCCCATAAGCTTTGGTCACAATTTATTTCAGCTGAGAATTTCAGAGGTGCTGACCATACTGCCCATATTTACTCCCGCAGCAATCCCCGGACTTTTTATCGGCTGTGCCCTGTCTAACCTTATTTTTGGCGGGTTGGGAATAATAGATCTGGTGTTTGGCTCTTTGGCTACCCTGATTGCAGCAATTTTATCATATCTATTAAGAAAAAAATCAAGACTTATAGCTTTATTCCCTCCGGTTATAGTAAATGCCATTATTGTCGGTGCATATCTTAACTATCTTATTTCCCCGGAAATAAACGTGCTTATCAATATGGGCTGGGTTCTAGCCGGACAGGTCGCCGCTTGTTATATTCTTGGATTACCCCTTTGCAAGATACTTGACAAATACGTCAAAAATCATATTTCCTTCTGATAAAACAGCAAAGGCAGAAACGATTTCGTTTCTGCCTTTTATAATGCAATTTTTGTTTTACAGCGCTTTATTTACTGTTTCAAATATTTCCCGGGAAATATCTTCTATAGTTCTAACAGCGCCGTCTTTCACACAACTTATCCTGTGCCAGCCGTATTTTTCTGCTACAGACACTGCATTGTTATAGGATTTATTAAGGTACTCCATATCGCTTTCGTGGATATCCTTAATCTCGCTGCCGTCTATTTTATTCTTACGATTACGCATAAGCTCCTGCGCATACTTTACCGGCATATCAAGAAATATTACCGCATCGGGTCTGGGCAGTGAAAGCTTATTATACTCAAAATCATAAAGCCAATCCAAAAAAGCATCTTTTTCATCAGGATTATCTATCTTTGACGCCTGATGCACCATATTGGAGGTTGTGTATCTGTCCGCTACCACAATGCCGTTACCTGAAAAGATAGACTTCCATTCACCATTTACAGACGCATAACGGTCAAGGGCAAAAAAAGTTGAGGCTGTATACGGATTAACACTGTTTGCATCAGTACCGAAATCACCATTAAGATACATTTTTACTATTGACGACGACGGACTTTCGTAATTGGGGAACGATACCTTTTTTACATCCGCGCCCATTTCAAGGAGATTTTTATACAAAATCTCACTCTGAGTCGCTTTTCCGCTGGAATCTACTCCCTCTATAACTATAAGCTTACTCATATTATTTCTCCTGCATTTTTCCGAAATACTCTCTTTTTTCAAGCATCTTACCGCAGCTCATCGCTCCCTCCGGACACGGACCGCTTACACATCGTGGGCCTGCCTTTGCAAAGAGCGTTGGTGCGACTGTCTTTACAAGACGGAGCATTGCACAGGCAAGCTCTCTTATCTCCCACTGTGCTCGTTCACAGCATCTATGATGGAAAAAGTTCATAAGGCTACGGGCATTCATTGTTACTATCATTTTTGTTTCACAAGCATTAGGAAGCACATAACGGGCATCCTCTATGGCTTTTTTCTCCGCCGCGTTCTTTGCTTTTTTCTCATCCATTCCGCCTGACACCATATCTGCATAGTGCTTTTCATACAGAATATCTGCCAGCGCATTATATGATTTTACATCGTCTTCCATAGCTTTTAGAAACTCTGCTTTTGCTTCAGGGATTTTTTCTATTTCCGGCGGTGTTACAAACTCAAACTGACCTTCCTTTACGTATCTTTGGGATTTTACACTGTAGCTTGCTATTCTATGGCGTGTAAACTGTGCCAGCAACGACCGGCTTACTCCCTCTATACCAAATGTAAAGCTTATGTGCTCTATGGGGCTTTCGTGTCCCATACTCATAAGACGATTCAGAAATTTCTCTGTATTTTCCGGTGTGAGTCCGTCTAAAATTCCGTCTATACCCGATGATGAATAGCACAGCTTAGCTGCAGCGGCTATTATCTTCTCCGGCTCCGGAGTGTGCTGTAAAAGTTCTACATTCATTTTTATCACCTATCCTGTTTAAAATTTTTCCCCTTAAACAATACCGTTATTGCAAACCGTGGCAAATCAAGCATTCGCACAAAGCGCTTGGGCTGTTTTATCAGTCTGTAAAGCCACTCTATACCGTGCTTCTGATAAAACTGTGGTGCTCTCTCCACTGTGCCTGCAAAAACATCAAGGCTTCCGCCGAGGCCCATACACACCTTTACTGAAAGCTTATCCTTATTATCACAAATCCATTTTTCCTGCTTGGGCGCACCAAGGCACACAAACAAAACATCAGGTTTTTTTATATTTATGTCCTCTATTATCTTCTTCTCTTTTTCTTCATCAAAATATCCGTCTGCGCATCCGGATATAACAAGGCCGGGGTATTTAAGCTGCATATTCTTTGCGGCTTCTTCCGCTACGCCGGGTTTTGAGCCGAAAAGATACACGCTCTTACCGGTTTTACTCATTTTATCAAGCAAGGTACATGCCACATCAAATCCAGCGCATCTTTCGGATATGGGATTTTTAAGTATTTTAGACGCATACACCACGCCTATTCCATCTGCCGTTAAAAGCGAGGCAGTATTTAAGATATCACGTATCTGTTCACTACGGTAAGCCTGCATAATAATCTCAGAATTCGGCGTATAAACAGTTTTTACACCTTCGCCATTTTCAACAAAACCATATATCACATCCGCCGCCTGAGCTATATTTACTTTATCAACATATACACCCAGTATATTAACCTTTTCCACCATAAGGCCTCCAAAAAACTTTACTTTATTAAATAATATCATACTTATCTTTTCAAGTCAAACGAAAAGTCCATCCTTTACGGATGGACTTTGATTTTTATTATTCACCTTTTAAAAGACTTTCCAGTCTATCAAGACCTTCTTTTATATTTTCCATACTTGTTGCATAAGACCAACGCACGTGATTAGGTGCAGCAAATCCTGTACCAGGCACCACCGCCACAAGCTTCTTCTCAAGAAACACTTCCGCAAAATCATCGCTGTTTTCGATTCTTTTGCCACAAAGCTCTTTACCCACAAGCTTTTCAATATTCATCATAACATAAAACGCTCCGTCAGGCATAAGGCAGGATACACCATCTATACTGTTAATACGCTCTACCATATAATCCCTACGCTGTTTAAATGCTTCTTTCATCTTAACAAGGTCATCTGTGGGACCATCTAAAGCAACACCTGCAGCAACCTGTGCGATTGAGTTGGGGTTTGATGTGGCGTGGCTCTGCACACCCGCTATTGCCTTTGCTATTTCTGTCGGTGCCGCAAGGTAGCCTATTCTCCAGCCGGTCATAGAATATGTTTTTGACACACCATTGATTATAATAGTAAGATTTTTTACGTCTTCTCCAAAAGATGCTATGCTTACGTGCTTTGTTTTACCATAAATAAGATGCTCATAAATCTCATCGGATATAATATAAAGGTTATATTCAACAGCTACCTGAGCTATCTCACGAAGCTCTTCCACAGTATACACCATTCCCGTTGGGTTACTGGGACTATTGAGTATAAATGCACGGGTGTTAGGTGTGATGGCGCCGATTAAATCTTTAGCAGTAAATTTAAAATTATCCTCTTCCTTTGTAGGCAGAATAACCGGAACACCGTCATTGAGCTTAACCATCTCCGGATAGCTTACCCAGAAAGGCGCAGGAATGATAACCTCATCACCGGGGTTAAGTATTGCACCGAATACATTTACAAGCGAATGCTTTGCTCCGTTACTGATTATTATCTGGTCGGTGGTATAATCCAATCCGTTATCTCTTTTAAGCTTTCTTACAACAGCCTGCTTAAGTGCCAAAGTTCCCGATGCAGGAGTATACTTGGTAAAGCCCTGATTGATGGCTGTTATTGCTGCATCCTTTATATGCTGTGGCGTATCAAAGTCAGGCTCCCCTGCTCCAAAGCCTACAACATCCATACCTTCTGCTTTCATCTGCTTGAATTTTGCATCAATGGCAAGTGTAGGCGATGGTGATATGCTTTTGAATTTATCTGAAATATACATTTTAAAACCTCCGCAAAAAAACACATTTAATGTATTATACTACACAATGCAAAAAAATGCAACATTTTATCTTTTAAAATTCATTTTTTAAGAAAATTCAGGAAATTTTCATAAGAAATACCACGTATAACAGTATCTTTATAATTCAATTTTGCAAGTTCTTCAAACAAAATATTCATTTTTTCACAGGAGTTTATATCCTTCATCTTATAATCAATGCCGTCAAAATCCGCCCCGAGTCCGATGCTTTTCTCTCCACCAAGACCGCAAAAATGCTCTATATGGCGAACAAGGTCTGTAACTGTTGATTCATTGGTACCGCTGACAAAAAGCGGATACAAATTAAGACCTGAAACACTTTGCTTTGATATAAGCACTCTAAACTGCTCATCTGTAAGATTTCTGTTATGATGGCACACTGTCCGCGAATTGGAATGTGTGGCTACCATTTTAAGCCCGTCAATTTCCGCAGCTTCAAAAAAGCCTTTATCAGAAATATGTGACACATCAAGTATCATTCCAAGCTCTTTCATACGTTCTAAAAGCCTATATCCCAAGAATGTAAAGCCTTTATCATTATTTTCTATACCACCGCAAAATCTGTTATCCTGATTCCAGGTTATGCTGGCAATACGCACTCCCATATTATAAAACTCATCGATATCCTCTACTTCAAAATCAGCAGTATTACCTAACCCCTCAAGGGAACATAACGCTGACACGCATTTAGTACAGTTTTCTATATCCTCTCCCGTTACACAAAACTGTGCCACATCACTTTTTAAGGTTTCATTTTTTAAAATATTTATAATATGGGCAATATGTGATTTAGTCAAATCGCCTTTATTAAACACAGCAAACGTCTGCACTGCTCTCCCATATCTGCAAAGCTTTTCAATACTTACATCCCAGTTATTTCGGTGTACTGTACCTGCACCCTTATACACCTTAAGCAACGTATCACAATGGGCATCAAATATCATATACTATCTCCCGGTTGCATCGAATGCATTCTTTATAATATTTATTTCAGGATTTTTAAATATACCTTTTTCTTTAAGATATACCTCTGCCACATCAAACCGGACAGCGACGTCAAGCATCTTTGATGATACATAATATGACGCTCCGCTGATTATTTTGCTACGCTTTCTGTAACCAACGGATTCACAAGGCAAACCGTAATCTGTGTTACTGCGTGTTTTAACCTCTACAAAGCAAAGTGTATCTCCATCTTTGGCTATTATATCAATCTCACAGAAACGCGTTTTATAATTTCTCTCTAAAATCTTATAGCCATTTTGCTTCAGATACTTTACTGCGAATTTCTCACCATAATCTCCTATTGTTTTAGTGTTCATTTCACATACTCCAATACGCCACGAAAGGTTAGTCTATGTATTGGTGACGGCCCGAACTCAGCTACAGCTTCCTTATGGTCCTTGGTAGGATAGCCTTTATGCTTTGCAAAGCCATATTGAGGATACAGCTTATCCATTTCTGTTATGTACCTATCCCTTGAAACCTTTGCAAGAACAGATGCCGCTGCTATTGCCTGAACTTTGGCATCCCCCTTTACAACAGTTTCAAAGGGTACTGTCATCTCTGGTGCGCGGTTACCATCAAAAAGAACATAATCAGGCTTTTGTGACAGTCCTTCCACCGCAAGAGAAAATGCTTTCATTGAGGCATTTAAAATATTGATTTTATCTATCTCTTTTTCATCCACACTTACTATTGCATAGGAAAGTGCTTTTTCTATTATTACATCATAAAGCTGTTCCCGCTTTTTTTCACTTAATTTTTTAGAGTCGTTTATACCCTCTATTACAGTGCCTTTTTCAAATATTACGGCAGCTGCATATACAGGTCCTGCAAGCGGGCCTCTGCCGGCTTCGTCTACTCCAGCCACATAGTCAAAACCGTTTGCCCACAGTCTGTTTTCATATTCCAGCAAATTTATCTTTTCCAAAAGTTATTCCCCCTGTTTTTCAGGTGATTCAAGTGTGATATTGCCAAGCTTTGCTCCTCGGAATTCATCAAGAAGTACAGATGCTGCACGGAGGGTATCTATCTCTCCGCCAGACACTACAAAACCTCTTTTTCTGCCAAGAAGCTGCAAAAGTTCGAAGCCATCAAGGTCATCCATATCCGTCATTTTATATCTTTTTAGCAGTGCATCGGGATAATTATCACGAAGAAAAACAAGAAAATGACAAGCCAGCTCCTCAGTATCTATTACCTCATCACGTATTGCACCGGTATACGCAAGTTTTAAGCCAACCTGCTGGTCTTCGAACTTGGGCCACAGTATTCCGGGGGTATCTAAAAGCTCAAAACCGTTAGCAAGGCGTATCCACTGCTTTCCCGTTGTGACTCCGGGTCTATCACCGGTTTTTGCATTTTTCTTTCCTGACAGCTTATTTATAAAAGAGGATTTGCCTACGTTAGGCACTCCTACCACCATAATCTTAACAGGTCGGTTTACTATTCCACGTTCTTTATCACGGGCAGTTTTTTCTTTTAAAAGCTCACGGCATTTTTCCGTAACTGCAGAAAGGCTTTTACCCGACGTGGAGCTTATTGACATCACCGCAACTCCTTTTTGCGCAAAGTACTGCTCCCATTTTTTATTAAGAACAGAATCTGCAATATCTGATTTATTTAAAAGCAAAAGGCGCGGCTTATCCTTTACTATTTCATCTATCTGCGGATTCCGCGAGCTCAAAGGAATTCTTGCATCTACAAGCTCTATTACAACATCTATAAGCTTCAAATTCTCTTCTATCATCCGCCGAGTTTTGGTCATATGACCGGGAAACCACTGCAAATTCATATCTTACTCCTTAATATGGCTTATTATAAAATCTCCAAGCAGCTTTGACGAATCAGGTCCGCCTACTTCTTCTGACATTCTCCGCATATTTTCTGCTCTTACGCTGCTGCTCATAAGCTGATAAAGTGCTTCTTCTACTGTGAATGTTTTACTGGTGCCTATTGCAAGTCCGTTATTTACAAGAAATTCAAAATTTCTGTCTTCCTGACCAGGAATAGGGTCTATAAGTATCATTGGCAGTTTTTTGGCAAGCGACTCTGAAACAGTCAGACCTCCGGGCTTTGACACTATATAGTCTGACGCCGACATTATTACATCTACATTATCCACAAATCCGTAATTATAAATCTTTTTACGGGTATAGAGCTTATCTATTTCATTTTTAAGATGCTTATTACTGCCACACACTGTCACAATCTGAAAATCATAGTCAACGCTATCAAGCTCCTGCACATATTTAATCACATCGCCATAGCCCATACTTCCGGTCATTACAAACACTGTTCTTTTATCATCAAAGCCCAGCTGTTTCCGCGCTTCTGTCTTTTCTATAGTCTTTGAAAATTTTCCCTCAATCGGTATACCAAAAGGTAATATTCTATCTTCCGGTATTCCTTTTTTCATCATCTGATTATTTAAAAGCGCCGATGGAGTTACATAATAATCAAGATTCACCGTTTCCCAGAAAGGATGCACTGTAAAATCTGTTATTACGCCATAGGTCAGCCCCTGATAATTTCGCTTCCTCTTAAATCTGCTCACAAGGTTTGCCGCAAATATATGAGTACACACTATGGCATCGGGCTTTTTACTTTCTATAAACTTAAAAAACTGCCGCGCAATTATTCTGCCTGCCATATCAACTATATTCATCTTTTCTCTATGCTGACGGCGCTCTTCCTTCTCATATATTGTGCCATATATATTAGGCGTGAATTTTGTTGATAGCAAATAACCCTGTTCTACAAGCTTACTCAAACCGGTATTGAAATACTTATATGTATCTATAATCTCTACATTAACTCCACTAGTCTTAAGATAATCTCCTATGGCACGGGCAGTTTTATTATGACCCTGACCCGCAGATATAGTCAGTACCAATACTTTCATACATATCAGCCTCCATTTTAACTATCTTTAGTATATCACAAAATTCAGATTCTTTGTAACACTTTTTTATATATTTCATATTATACATTGAAATCGCAAAAAAATCAATTATTTTGGAGGTGCTGATTATGTTCGGTAACGGTTGCGGTATTTTCGGCGGAGGTAACGACGGTATTTTATTCTTTATCATCGTATTCCTTATCTTGTTCTGTGGCGGCGGCAACAACAACTGCGGCTGCAACGATTGCAACAACAATTGCAATTGCTGACATTTTATAACCTAATTCTTTCGGAGGTGTTTTTCTATGTTTAATTTATTCGGTAACAACTGCGGTTGCGGCAACAAC
>JAZNZL010000148.1:0-7981 GCA_045594925.1 Clostridia bacterium | reverse complement strand
AACAAATGAAAATCACTGACTTGCGTCAGTGATTTTTAATTTCCATTATCTTCTCTGCTATATCTTTAAATACCGGTGCGCAGGAGATGTTACCCTGTCTTCCGTTTTCTGTCATTATTGCCATTGCATACTTGGGGTTTTCAAATGGAAAGTAGCCCACAAACCACCCCTGCACCATATAGCCGCTATCTGTCTGCCAGCCGGTTTCTGCACTGCCGGTCTTTCCGGCTATGGCAACCAAATCGCTATGGGCATTAGTGCCGGTGCCGTCTGCAGTGGTTTTAAGCATCATAGCGCCTATCTTCTCAGCGGTTTCAGCTGAAATTATACGCTTTGTCCAGTAGCGTCTTAAATTCTTAACAACTTCCCCATCCTGTGCAAATACAGAGTCTGCTATATTAACCGATTTTACCACTCCGCCGCAGGCTATGGCGCAGGCAAGCTTAGCTGCCTGAAGAGGTGTTATCATAAGCTCGCCCTGACCTATGCTCAAATTTGCGCTTTCGGCTTTTGTGACGGCAAAATATTTTGGCACGTTACCGCTGCTTTCGGGAAGTATACCTCCAAGCACACTGCTTTTCATACCGAAAGCTTTTGCATAATCACATATTGCCTTTCCACCAAGGGACACACCCATATCATAAAAGGCGCAGTTACAGGATTTTGCAAAGGCATCTTCAAGATTTACAAGTCCGTGACCTGTCGCCTTATGACAGCCAAAATAAAGATTGTCTATCCCCATACCCCCTCTGCACAAGGACAAAAACCCGTCTGCATCCTCGCTTTCTTCCAAAAAGGCTGCCGCTGTGACAATCTTAAATATACTTCCGCAATTATAAGGCGATGTGGCTCTGTTTAAAAGCTCGGTTCCTTTTGAGTATATATATTTATCTATATCTTCCCTTTCAAAATCAGGACGGCTTACCATAGCGAGTACATCAAAGCTATCCACATCCAGAACCACCGCCGCGCCGGTGATTTGTGCGTTATCAAGAACATTTTCGCATATCTTCTGAATATGATAATCAAGAGTGAGTTTTATGTTTCCCTCATTCTCTTTACCAGCAGAAACTGTCCTGAAATTTGGTATAACCTCGCCTCTGGCATCAAGCAGAATGTCTGCGCTGATGCCGCCTGAAAGCTCGCTGTCAAAGGCTTTTTCTATACCGCTTATACCTTCGCCGTGAGAGTCGGTGTAGCCTATTACGTGGTTGGCATACTGGATATCTTTATACCGTCTGCCCGTTTCATCTTCATTTTCAGTAAAGGGAATCATATTTCTGTCTGTTATAGCACCACGCCTTTTATATTCACTGCCGGACAGTGTTCGCTGTTCTGCTGCAAGGTTTGCATATCTTGCACCTTTAAAAATTGAAATGTTCCCTACCGCCGCAACCAACAATCCCATACACACCACAAACAACAGCAAAAGCTGTTTATATCTTTCCAACGTTTATCACCTCAACAATATATTCTGCCTTTTTATGGAAATAATACCGGAAAGGAGAAATTTATGTGAAAGGCAAATTCCGTCAAATGAAATTCGGCAAGCCATACAAAGCATACATATTACCAAAAAAAAGACGGCGCATTGGCAGATGGGCGGCAGCAATACTGATAATTTCTGCAGTGGCATACGCTTTTTTTGCAACGGCGGCTGCTCTTACGCCTGCAATAGAGAAGGTTTCTGTAAAGCTTTTAGAGGTAAACGCTTCACGAATTATAAACGACGCCATAACCGAAAGCCTTGATGGGAATGTAAGCTATGATGATCTGGCTCATATATCATACGATGATGACGGCTCGGTTAAATCAATAACCACACACACGTCGCAAATGAACCGGCTGAAATCATTTTTAACACTTAAAATCCTTTCCAGCATAGAACAAAACGGCTCTAAAGGATTTTCTGTACCGCTGGGTTCGCTTACGGATATTATGATTTTTTCAGGAGTAGGACCTGATATTCCATTTAAGATAATCCCCTACGGTAGTGCAACGGTGGATTTCAGGAATGAATTCACCTCTGCCGGCATCAACCAGACCCGACACGAAATCTACATTGATATAACGGTAGATTTACAAGCGCTGTCAACAGTATCCGGAGTGCGCGGCACAGTTACCACATCAGTTATGGCGGCACAGACGGTTATTGTGGGCGAAACGCCCCATTTTTTTGCTGATTGAAATTATGAACAAACCGAAAACAAAATTTTAAAGGGTTGCTTTTTTAAAATTTTTATGTTATAGTGTTACTTGTGTTTCCGTGAAATCGTTACAAAAGTGTTAAAAAAATATTACAAATATTACATATTTTCAGATAAACTACTATAGAATAGAACTAAAGAAGGTGATAAAATGCGATTCGTCAAGGTTAATTCTGATAGCGTTACTTCTATGGTAAAAAAGCTTGAAAGAAACTGTGTTGCCTGCTCAAAGGCAAGCATCAAAGCCCCACACGAAGCTCACAAAGATACCAAAAGCTCCAACCTCAACCACAACGGCAAAAGCCGTTTTCAATGTGTATGCGCCAATATCTTAAGCAAAATACTTAATAAAAATATATTGTCGGCTGCAAAGGCTAATATTAAAAAGATCCGCTTATCTTTTGACAAGAAATACACCTCTGCTCTGGCGGTAACTGCTCTTTCTTGCGGACTGATGATTTTATTCAATGCAAAGTTCTCTTTTGCATACAACGCATTTTTTAACGGAACAGATTTAGGCTTTGTTCCTGATAAGACTTATGTGGAGAATGCTATAGCTAAAATCAATACAGAATTTGCTGAGTATGTAAGCGGTGAGAATATAATCACAGGCAATGCCGTTTACGCTCCTGCAATTATAAGAAAAAATGCTTTTACCCACACAGATACTCTTGAGGAAGCAATCAAGTCTACCTCAGATGTTATGGTTAAGGCTTATTCTATTGAAATCAACGGTAAAGCATATACCGCACTGGAATCGCAGGAAGAAGCCCAGTCTGTGCTTAACACTCTGCTGTGTGTGTATAAAACCGATGACAATACTCAGGTTTCATTTGGTGAAGAGGTTTATATTGTCAACCAGTACGTTCCCGCATCTGCTCTTATGTCTGCCGACAATGCCGCAGAGAGAGTGGGCAGCTTTGCAACTGTTATATCTGCTGACACTTTAAGCTATGAGCAGGAAGTTCCTTTTACCGAAGAGGTTACCGAAGACAGCAGTATGTATGAAGGTGCGGAAAAAATACTTCAAAAAGGTAAAAACGGAACAAACGAGATTACGGAAAAAATTGTACGCAGAAACGGGAAAATCGAAAGTACCACTGTTTTAAGCAACGTGTGTGTAGCAGCACCGCAGACACAGCTTCGTGCAGTAGGCACTATGGAGCGTCCCTACAATATGGGTACAGGAACATTTTTAAGACCTTATTACGGTACCATCAGCTCACGATTTGGGTCAAGACGTTCAGGCAATCATACCGGCGTGGATTTTTGCGGTGATGTGGGCGACCCCATTATAGCAGCAGATACAGGCACGGTTATATTCTCCGGCTGGAGTGGTGGCTATGGTAAGGTTATAAAAATAGATCACAACAACGGTTATATCACCTACTACGCACACTGCAACAGCTTAAATGCCCAAGTTGGCGACGTGGTTAAGAAGGGTCAGACTATAGCAACTGTGGGCAGCACCGGTAACAGCACCGGTCCTCACGTGCATTTTGAAATCCGTCACAACGGCGAAGTGTGCAATCCGATGAATTATGTTGACTAATGTCACTTTTTATTATAAAATGAGGGAAAGTACTTATGAAAAAGGTGATTCCTATGAAAAATGTAAAAAAATTCAGTACAGAATTTAAAGAGTTTATCTCCAGAGGCAACGTAGTGGATATGGCTGTCGGCGTTGTTGTCGGTACTGCCTTTACCGCTATCGTCAACTCACTGGTTAAAGACGTGATTATGCCTTTTGTGGGCTGGCTTATCGGAGGTATTGATTTTTCTGCCTTTAAGATAGTTTTGCCGGTTACAAACAGCGGTGAAGAAGCAGCGGCAATACTTTACGGTAACTTCATTAACCAGATAATCAACTTCCTTATCCTTTCTTTTGTGGTGTTCGTGTTTATAAAGATTTTAGGAAAGTTCAAACGCAAAAAGGAAGAAGCTCCTGCCGAGCCGCCAAAGCCTGCGGAGGATATTGTACTTCTTACGGAAATACGCGATTTGCTTAAAAAATAATTACATACTGTAATGTTAAAATCCTTCTATGAAATAATAGTCATAGAAGGATTTTTTATACAGACTGTAATTGTTGACTTTTACCTCACAAACAGTTAAAATATCAATAAGAGGTGTATATATGAAAAAGCTTATTGAAACGGTTATAGCGGCGGGTATCTGCCTTTTTGTAATAATAATGTGTATTAACTTTGTCACTGACGTTTTCGGTGGCAGAGGCACTGATGCACAAATCTCCATTCCCGACGGTGCTTCGGGCAGCGCTGTAATATCTGTTTTAAAAGATAATGGTGTCATAAAGCATCCATTTGTTTTTAAAGTTGTGTCTGCAGTAACGGGAAAAAGCGCACAGTATAAAAGCGGAAATTTTAAGGTGAACACAGGTGACTCTTATTTTAAGCTTTTAAAAACCCTTACAAACGCACCCGATTCGGATCTTAACAGCGTTAAAATCACAATTCCCGAGGGCTTTGAAACGGTGCAGATTGCAGCTGCTTTGGAAAAGGCAGGTATAACCACTGCTGAGGCTTTCCTTGATGCCGCATCAAAAGACGACTACGGCTTTGACTTTTTAAAGGATATCAAAAACAAATCCCAACGCAAGTATGTGCTGGAGGGGTATCTTTTTCCGGATACCTACACATTCAGCAAAAACACTCCTGCTGAAACGGTTGTAAGGGCTATGCTCTCGAATTTTGAAAGGGTTATTTCCCGATACAACATTGCAGATATTGACGATACAGTGATACTTGCATCTATCATAGAACGTGAAGCTCTTGGCGCTGCTGACAGAAAAACCGTTTCTTCTGTGTTCCACAACAGATTAAAGCGCACCGATTATCTATCCAGACTTCAGTCATGTGCCACAGTACAGTATATACTTGGCGAGCGAAAGGCTGTGCTGTCTGAAGCCGACACGCAGATACAATCCCCATATAACACATACATTAACGAAGGCCTGCCCATAGGCCCTATAGCAAATCCGGGGGAAGCGTCCATTGAGGCTGCATTGAATCCCGAAAACACTGACTATCTGTATTTCGGGCTTAACAAAAACGGAGTACACACGTTTTCAAAAACTTACGAGGAGCATTTAACAGCTACCAGATAAAGGAGAGTAATAGATATGACACTTGCTGAAATAGGAAAAAACGCACGCATCGCATCACGGATTCTTGCAAATGTTAGCACAGAGGATAAAAACAATGCTCTTACATTTATTGCAGAGGATTTAAAAAAATATAGTGACAAAATCCTTGAAGCAAACAAAACCGACATTGAAAATGCGGTTAAAAGCGGTATGAACAGCGCTATGACAGAACGCCTTACACTTACAAAGGAAAGGATAGACGGTATTGCAGAGGGTGTTCTAAAGGTTCGGGACCTGCCTGACCCTATCGGTGAGGTTATATCTGAAACTGACAGACCCAACGGTATGCATATAGAAAAAAGACGTGTTCCCTTAGGCGTTATTGCAGTAATATTTGAATCACGGCCAAATGTAACAGCCGATACGGCGGTTTTGTGCCTGAAATCTTCAAATGCCTGTATATTAAGAGGTGGTAAAGAAGCCATACACTCCAACAGCGCAATAGCCGATATTATGAAGTCAGCGGTTAAAAGAGCAGGTCTGCCTGAGGGCACAATAGAGCTGATACGGGACACCTCAAGGGAAACTGCCACAGAGCTTATGCACTTAAACGGCTATGTTGACGTGCTTATACCCAGAGGCGGAGCAGGACTTATAAATGCGGTTATCAAAAACGCAACTGTTCCAGTTATACAAACCGGTGTGGGTAATTGTCACATATACGCAGACAAGGATGCCAATGTGGATATGGCTGTCAAAATTCTGATAAACGCCAAGGCAAGCAGACCGTCAGTGTGCAACGCTGCTGAAACTTTGCTTATCCACAAAGATATTGCGGAATCCTTTTACGAAAAGGCATCAAAAGCGCTTACAGACAATAATGTTGAGATAAGAGCCTGCGGAAGATGTATTGACAAATTTAAAGGCGCATCTCCTGCCACTGAAGAGGATTTTGAAACTGAATTCAACGATTACATTATAGCTGTTAAGGTGGTAGACAGCCTTGAAGATGCAATATCACACATTGAAAGATACGGCACGGGTCACTCTGAATGTATAGTAACCGAAAGCAGTGATACCGCAGAAAAGTTTCTTGCGCGTATTGATGCCGCGGCAGTTTATCATAACGTATCCACACGTTTTACAGACGGCTTTGAGTTCGGCTTCGGTGCAGAAATCGGCATAAGCACACAGAAAATGCATGCGAGAGGTCCTATGGGTCTTGCTGAGCTTACATCTTCCAAATACGTTATAACAGGCGAAGGTCAGGTAAGATAGAACTCTATATTAAGGAGGTAATATTATGGAATCATATATAATATGGTCTGCACTTTTTATAGTAATGTGCATAGTTGAAGCCAACACAGCAAATCTTACTACTATATGGTTTGCAGCAGGAGCACTTGTTACACTTATCGCAATAGCTTTAGGTATTCCGCCTGCCTGGCAGATACCGGTGTTTATTGTGTCATCAGGCGTTTTTCTTTTACTCACACGCCCTATTGTAAAGAAAAAGCTTATGAAAGAAAAAGAGAAAACCAATCTTGATATGGTCATCGGCAAAACTGCCATCGTACGTGAGAGCATCACACCCGACAAGTTTTCCGGAATGGTAACCGTTGGCGGAAAAATGTGGTCGGCAATATCTGCTGACGGCAGCATAATAGAAGAAGGACAGGATGTGGTTGTTGAAGCCATAGACGGGGTCAAGCTTGTGGTTTCAAAGAAAATAAAGGCAGAGGTTTAACTCAAATTTTTTAAGGAGGTAGGATTATGATATTTTTAATCATTATCGCAGTTTTGATTGTTCTCATTATCACAAACATCAAAATAGTTCCACAGTCTTTTGCGCTTATTGTTGAAAGACTCGGTGCTTATCAAAGCACATGGGATGTTGGTCTGCACGTGAAAATCCCATTCATAGACAAAACAGGCAGACTTATATCCTTGAAAGAGCAGGTGGTGGATTTTGCACCGCAGCCGGTTATTACAAAAGACAATGTAACTATGCAGATTGACACAGTTGTATATTTCCAGATTACAGACCCCAAGCTTTATTCTTACGGTGTAGAAAGACCTTTAATGGCTATTGAAAACCTCACCGCCACAACATTGAGAAACATTATCGGTGACCTGGAGCTTGACGAAACTCTCACCAGCCGTGATACTGTAAATACCAAGATGCGCGCCATCTTAGATGAAGCAACTGACCCCTGGGGCATTAAGGTCAACAGAGTTGAGCTTAAAAACATTCTTCCGCCATCTGAAATTCAGGATGCGATGGAGCGCCAGATGAAAGCTGAGCGTGAACGCAGAGAGTTAATATTGCGTGCAGAGGGTGAAAAGAAATCTGCAGTGCTTGTAGCAGAAGGTGAAAAAGAAGCGGCAATTCTCCGTGCTGAAGCCAAAAAAGAGGCTCACATCCGCGAGGCTGAAGGTGAAGCAGAAGCTATTTTAAGTGTGCAGACAGCTATTGCAGAAGGTCTTAAGAAAATCAATGAAGCAAACCCCACAGAAGCGGTTATTGCACTTAAGAGTCTGGAAGCATTCGAAAAGGCTGCCGACGGTAAAGCCACAAAGATTATAATACCAAGCCAGATACAGGGTCTTGCCGGTCTTGCCACATCTTTAAAAGAGCTTTTGACAGAGGAAAGAAACGAAAAATAAT
>JAZNZL010000147.1:0-6512 GCA_045594925.1 Clostridia bacterium | reverse complement strand
CAGTCCCAGTGTTTTCTCTGTGCCAAGAACTATATTCATACACTCTATTGCAGCACCTGATGCACCTTTGCCAAGATTATCATAGCGCGCTGTAAGAAGTATTCTCTCTTCATTACCGAAAACCGATATTTCCATACTATCTGTTCCCGAAAGGCCAATCGCTGAATAAAGACCATCTTCATCAGCTGTTTCCCTATAAGTTACAACCGGACCCTGATATTTATTACGGTAAATGCTTTTTATATCCTCCAAGCTCGCACCGCCTTTAAGATCAGATGCAAAAACCGGCACCGTTACTGCCATACCACTATAAAAAGGTGCTACTATGGGACAGAATACAGGAGCATTTTCAAGACCCGTTACAGCTTTCATCTCCGGAAGATGCTTATGCTGTTGAGTTAAGCCATACTGACGTGGCGCATCCAAAAGCGTATTGCGGCTATCTTGCTCATACTCGGCTATCATCTTTTTCCCGCCGCCGCTATAGCCTGTGATTGAATGACAGGTGAGCTTTAAGGATTTATCTATTATACCTTTTTCCACAAGCGGATACACCAAAGCGATAAAGCCGCTTGCGTGACATCCAGGAACTGCTATACGTTTTGACGACGACACAGCCTCTTCTCCGTCACTTTTAAGTTCCGGGAAGCCATATGTCCAGTCTGCGTTTGTACGATGAGCTGTGGATGTATCAATAACAACTGTATTGGGATTATCTATGAGCAACACAGACTCGCGTGCCGCATCATCAGGCAAACAAAGAAATGCAATATCTGCAGCATTAAGCATCTGCTTACGGCAGGATATATCTTTTCTGTTTTCATCCGAAAGAGTGAGAAGCTCTATATCTTTTCTGCCTTCAAGACGTTCATATATCCTTAATCCCGTTGTTCCTGCTTTTCCGTCTATAAATATCTTTTTCATTAAGTTGTATTCTCCGATTATTTTTTGCCGTTCTTCGCATTTACCTGCGCCTGAACTGTTACAGGAAGTCCCCACAAATTGATGAAGCCTTCACTGTCTTTCTGGTTATATACTTCATCCTCACCAAAGGTTGCAATTTCCTCTGAGTAAAGTGACCAGTCACTCCACACACCGGCTTTTATGATATTACCCTTATAAAGCTTAAGTCTTACCTTACCGGTTACTGTTTCCTGTGTTTTTTCTACAAATGCTGAAAGTGCTTCACGCAAGGGTGTATACCACTGTCCGTTATAAAGAAGGTCTGCAAATGTGATTGCTATCTCCTGCTTTTTATGCATTACCATTTTATCTAAGCACATTGTTTCAAGATAGTTATGAGCAAAATACAAGATTTCACCACCGGGTGTTTCATAAACGCCACGGCATTTCATACCTACAAGACGGTTTTCTATAATATCAAGAAGGCCTATACCGTTTGCTCCGCCGATTTCGTTAAGCTTTAAGATTATCTCTTTAGCGCTCATCTTTTTACCGTCAAGTGCTACAGGCTTTCCTTTTTCAAACTCAAGCTCTACGTATGCCGGCTTATCAGGTGCCTGCATAGGTGATATACCCATTTCGAGGAAGCCTTCCTTTTCATACATAGGCTCATTGCCTGCATCCTCAAGATCAAGTCCCTCATGTGAAAGATGCCAGAGGTTTTTATCCTTTGAATAGTTTGTTTCTCTGCTTATTTTCAAAGGTACATTATGCGCCTCTGCATAGTCAATTTCTTCATCTCTTGATTTAATATCCCACTCTCTCCAGGGGGCGATAATCTTCATACCAGGAGCAAATGCCTTTATAGCAAGCTCAAAACGAACCTGGTCATTACCCTTACCTGTGCAGCCGTGGCAGATTGCGTCTGCGCCTTCCCTGATTGCTATTTCTGCAAGTCTTTTACCGATGATTGGGCGAGCAAGCGCTGTGCCAAGAAGATAATCCTCATATTTTGCACCAGCCTGAACGGTAGGAATTATAAGTTCTTCTACGAATTCTTCTGTCAAATCCTCTACGTAAAGCTTTGATGCACCGGTTTTAAGTGCTTTTTCTTCAAGGCCTTCAAGCTCATCTGCCTGTCCTACGTTTCCGGATACTGCTATGATTTCCGGATTATCATAATTCTCCTTAAGCCACGGAATGATTATAGATGTATCCAGTCCGCCGGAATACGCCAAAACAATCTTCTTAATTTTTTTCTCACTCATTTTAATTTCCTCCAAATAATATATAATAATTTTTTCAATACATCTTTATACGTAAATATTATCACATTATGTATTATTATGCAAGCATATTTTACATAATTTTTACGTTTTGGTATTCTTTTCACAAAGGATTTTATTTGATTCTTCTTATTTTGTTCACATTCACAAACGCTTATATGCATTTATGCATAATTATTTGCATAATATTCATTTTTCTATGCATAGATGCATAAATCATCTGAAATATATGCTCATTACTATCAGCAAAACAAGCAGTATACCAAAATTATAAAGTGTAAACTGCTTTATATACGGAACTGTATCTCCGGGGGCGTGCTTGGAATATTCTCTGAAAGTAATAAGGCTGGCAAGAGACGATACAAGCGTACCGGCACCACCTATATTTACCGCAACTAAAAGCTGCTGATAGTTCTGTGTGAATTTAGACAAAAGTATTGCACTTGGCACATTACTTATTACCTGACAGGACAACGTGCCATACAACAGTGTGTTTCTTGATATAAGCTTACTTAAAAAAGTATTTACCGCCTCCATACGGGACATATTACCCGCAAAAACAAAAAATGCGCAAAATGTTAAAAGCAACGGATAATCGACCTGTTTAAGTGCTTTTTTATCCATAAACAGCAAAAAAGCCGAAATCACGATAAGGCCGAGATAATACGGAAATACATTAAATACTATCATTATTGAAAACACGAACAGTATACCGTAAATTATTGCTTTGGGGGCATCGAGCTTTTCATGGATGATTTTATTCATTTTCAGTTCTTCATTACCCACAAGAAAGCAACAAGCCGTTATTATCACAACCGAAAGCAAAAACGGCAAAAACATCACCTGAACAAACTCTGCTGTGGGAATATTGAAATATGAATACATATATAAATTCTGCGGATTGCCGAAGGGAGTAATCATTCCGCCAAGATTTGCAGCTATGTTTTGCATTATGAATACAAACGCCATATATTTTTTGTTATTAGTAGAGCTTAACACGTAATATCCCAAAGGCAAAAATGTTATAAGCGCCATATCATTCGCCATAAGCATTGAACCGATAAAGGTTATATACACAAGTGCTATAACTGCCGTACGTGCCGTATGAAACAGTTCAATAATCTTTCCTGCGGTTATTTCAAATATATGTATATTCTTTAACGCACACACCACCGCCAAGGTACAAAACAGGCAAGACAGAGTTTTAAAATCAAAATAAGAAACATACTCTCTGTCTACCGGCACGATAATACTTGTAACCACCGCCGCAATCATTGCTATACACAGCACCACGTTATTAAGGAAAAACGTTGATAAGCGTGCTTTTATACTACTGATTTTCTTATACACGAAAATTACCTCTTTTATTTGGTTAGCTGTTCAGCGGGACTTTTAACATTACGTGTGGAAAAATACGATGCCGCCACCACCAGTACTACCGCTACAAACACCTTTGAATCAGGAATTATACCATTTACCAAGAATGTGACAAAAGGAGTAAGTATGGGCTTTATAAAAAAGGCAAAAGAACCCGATATAGCCCCGCCCTTTTCAATAGCCTTAAAATAAAACAAATACCCAAGCCTCGTTACAAAAAGTGCCAGATACAACAAAACTGATATTTCAGTCGGTTCAAAAGCCATTGAGATATCCGTACCAAGGCACAGCAAAACTACAAGCAAAACAATACTTCCTGCAAAAAACGATATGCCTGTTTGAATTACACCGCTTATTCTAACATATTTCGCCATTCAAGTAAAGACATAATTTGATATTTTTGCTTGATTTATACACCTGTCGGTGTTATAATCAATTTGAGTCGACATAAGGAGGTTTTGTATTATGAAATTATTATTAGCAGGTGATATGTGCCCCACTGTTCGCACCACACCCTACTTTGAAAATATGGACACTGAAGCTCTTTTCGCTGATGCTGCGCAGCTTTTTGAAAACAACGATTTTAACATTGTTAACGTTGAATGTGCAATTACCGACAGCACTCACGAAATTGAAAAAATCGGACCTTGCAAATTTGCACCGCCAAACGCCGCAAAGGTTCTTAAAAGTGTGGGTACAACTCATTGTCTTTTGAGCAACAACCACACCTTTGACTTTGGCATTGAGGGTCTTAAAGACACTGTTAAGTACATTACCGAAGCAGGTATGGATTACAACGGTATTGGTGAAAATTATCAGGATTCCAGAAAAAATCTGGTGCTTGAAAAAGACGGCGAGTCTGTTTGCATTATAGCCGTATGCGAGCACGAATACACATACGCTCTTGATGACAGAATGGGCGCCCGTCCCTTTGACGTGTTTGACACGCCCGCAGACGTAAGGGCTGCCAAAGAAAAATACGACAAGGTTATTGTTATTTATCACGGCGGCAAAGAATATTGCCGTTACCCATCTCCACGCCTTTACAAAACCTGTCACGCGCTTGCTGACTGCGGTGCTGATGTGGTTGTCTGTCAGCACAGCCACTGCATTGGCTGTTACGAAGAGTACAACGGAACTCACATCCTTTACGGTCAGGGAAACTTCCATTTCTCTTCTCCGTCAAAGATGGAATGCTGGCTCAATGGTATGGCTGTTAAATATGACACCAAGTCACACGAAATGAAATTTACATTCTTAGTTGTAAGCGAAACAGGTATTGAGCTTGCAAAGGGTGAAGAAAAGGAAAGACTCGAAAGAGAATTTGCCGAAAGAAACGAAATCCTCAAAAACGGCGGTTGGAAAAAGGAATGGCACGATTTCTGTATTGGTATGAAAGATATGTACATAGACCAGATAAGAGAAGTTTTCCAGAAAAGCAACGATGAAATCGTGAGCAGCTACAACTATCTTGGTCACGCATTGGATTGCGAAGCCCACAGAGACGTTCTTATGGAGCTTTTCCCCACAGCTAATTCAACCAACGAAAAATAATTTTACTCAATACAACAAATGCACTCATTTTAAAAATGAGTGCATTTTATTTTTGCTTATTCGCCAATCACATCTATCTGGCACATTTTCATTGTGTCAAGTGCAGCTTTATGGGTTTGCGGTGTTACGCCTGCACAACAGGATGCATCTACTGTGATTTTTGCATCAGGAAAGGTTGCCTTTAAGATGAGCGCATTGGACACCACACAGATATCTGTGCACAAGCCCACAAGCTCTATATCATCAAATTCATATTTATTCCAACCCATATATCCGAATGTGGGTTTATCAACTATTTCTGCACCTTCAAAATATAAGCCATCGGCAATCTGCCAGCCTGAAGTATCCTTTATACAGTGCTCAACGGGGAGCTTTTTACCCTCTGGTGTTTCAAGGTAATCTTTATTATGTGTGTCTCTGGTGAAGATAACATTACCTCCACTCTGCTTATACAGTAATATTTTTTCTTTTACATTATTCACAATATTCTGCGCTTCAGCAGTACCAAGACTTCCGTCTATAAAATCATTTTGCATATCAACTACTATCAATGTCTTATTCATAAAGCCACTCCTTAAACAGCTATTTTATAACCGGGTATATTCTCTTCACAGTTATCGATGCAAGCAATATTTTAACTACATCAGGTACTATAAATGGAAATACACATATTTTCAAAACACTTAAAACATTTTTTGATTCCGCATACATAATTGCAAACCATACCGTTCCTGTTATATAGCAAAGTACGAGTGATATTAACATTGATAACATCATCACGCCCATATTTCTGCCAAATCTTTCGGTGCAATATCCGGTAATAAGGCATACTGCAAAAAATCCCAAAGTGTATCCGCCGGTAACCGAAAAAAGCGCACCGACTCCACCTTTGAAACCTGCAAATACAGGTAATCCCACGATGCCTAACAGTATATAAACAACAACTGCCGTCAAGGATTTTTTAGCACCCAACAATGCGGGCACTGCAAAAACCGCGAACAGCTGCAATGTAAATGGCACCGGCAACGGTATGTATATCCAGGAGCACAGGACTATAAGCACTGCTCCTAATGATATTTGGATTAAATTTTTGATTTTAATCTTTTTATTCACATCAATTACCAAAAACTTCTTTCAAATAGTCATCTGCTTTTTTGAATTTTTCCGTTTCCACTATTTTTTTGATATAAGTTTCTGCCTGAAGCTTATCAAGCTCAAGAATATCTTTTTTACTTCCCACACTTATTTTATTAACCGTCCTTGGAGACATACTTATAACGGCTTTTAACTGAACAGTACGCCCTACACCTTTATCTGTGCTGCTTACGGAAACATTATCAAGAGAAAGCTTTGCCGAACCTTTTTTACTGATTGCTCCCGAATAGGACAGAT
>JAZNZL010000146.1:0-3041 GCA_045594925.1 Clostridia bacterium | reverse complement strand
AGTCCTCCACAGTTTCACCGGTGTTTCTTTTCAAATCCGACAGATACATAAGAGGAAGCAGAATACTGTCCGATATACTTACGCTTCTGGCAAGGCCGTCCGCACACAAAAGAAAGCATCTTAAAAGCTTACCATCTACATTCACATCAAACTCCCTAAGCACTATATCCCCATTATCCGGAAGAGACAGCACTTTTTTAGCATACTCAAGGTTTTCGCTTATGCTTTCACTGACGTTTTCCATATACGCATATTCCGGCTTGGTATTTTTGTCCGACTCAATTTCAAAGCTATATTTATCTTCCGGTTCTTTATACAAAAACAAGTTCTTTAGCATTTATACACATCCCGATTGCTATTTTTTATATGTTTCACCTTATTTATACAAAAAATACATATTTTTATTTGATTTATGGCTTATTTAGTGATATAATCTATGCTATATAATTATGTTTGTGAGGATTTATGATGATTAACGATACAATAGCTGCCGTTTCAACACCTTACGGCAGAGGCGGTATTTCTGTAATCCGCATCAGCGGTGATGATGCGGTTGCTGTTGCAGATAGAATATTTACATCCAAAAGCGGCAGGATGCTGGCGAGTGTCCCTAACCGTACAATAAACTACGGGCACATCGTCTCAGGTGGGAAGACCATAGACGAAGTTCTGGTTTCTGTTATGCGCGCTCCTCACACCTTCACCGCAGAGGATGTGGTGGAAATCAACTGTCACGGTGGGCTTTATGTTACAAAAGCCGTGCTGTCTGCTGTATACGATGCCGGAGCAAGACCTGCCGAACCGGGAGAATTTACAAAAAGAGCTTTCTTAAACGGAAGAATTGACCTGACCTACGCCCAGTCTGTAATGGATATGATAAATGCCAAAACAGAGCTTCAGCACAAAATTGCATTAAGCCACTTAAACGGACGTCTGGCAGAGAAAATAGGCAATATAAAAACAAAAATAACGGAAGTGGCTGCATATCTTCAGGGAACAATTGATTTTCCCGAAGAGCTGGAGGAGGCCGACGACGGAAAGCTTATATCCGATTTAAACGAAATACTTAATATGATGGAGCAGCTGCTGAAAAATGCTGACAAGGGAATTATTGCAAAGGAGGGTATTTCCACTGTTATAGTCGGGAAACCCAATGTAGGAAAATCATCACTTTTAAACCTTTTGGCAGATTGCGACAGAGCAATAGTTACTGACATCCCGGGAACCACCAGAGACAGCATCGAAGAGGTGGTTGTAGCCGGAAACCTTATGCTAAAGCTTACCGACACTGCCGGAATCAGAAACACTGACGACACTGTTGAAAATATAGGCGTTCAGCGTTCAAAGGCATTGGCTGAAAATGCAGAGCTTATACTTTTTATGGTGGATTGCTCAAAGCCTCTGGATGAGGCCGATATGGAAATATACGACCTTGTAAAGGGAAAAAATACCGTTATTATTGCTAACAAGTGCGATATTGCAAGCTGTTATGATATCCCATTTAAAGAAACGGTGGTAAGGCTGTCTGCAAAAAATGGAACAGGCCTTGATGAGCTTATAAGCATCATTGAAGAAACGTATCTCGGCGGCATAGATCAGATGAGCGAATCGGACACTGTTATCTCCGGCGAAAGAGAAAAAAATGCAGTTAAAGCAGCAAAAAATCTTATAGAAAATGCCATACGCACTATTGAAAGTCTTTCTGCTGATATGGCTATTGACGATATATTCGCCGCGGCAGAAGCACTTAATCTTATTGACGGAACACATATCGCTGACGATGTGATTGATACAATTTTTGAAACTTACTGTGTAGGAAAATAACACAGGTAGTAGGAGCTGTTAAACAAATGAGCAACGAATTTATTATGGGCACTTATGACGTAGCTGTTATCGGCGGCGGGCACGCCGGATGCGAAGCAGCGTTTGCTTCTGCACGGCTTGGCTGTTCTACCATAATGTTTGCCACTAATCTTGACTTTATAGCAAATATGGCCTGCAACCCCTGTATAGGCGGTACCGCAAAAGGTCAGCTTGTGCGCGAGATTGACGCTCTTGGCGGCGAAATGGGTAAAGTGGCTGACTTTGCAGCTATTCAGTCAAGAATTTTAAATCGCGGAAAGGGGCCTGCTGTATACTCCCCCAGAGCACAGGCTGACAGACGTATATACAGTACAGAAATGAAAAAGCGTCTGGAAAAACAGGAAAATCTGGATATAAAGCAGGCGGAAATTGTGAATATCGGCTTTGACGAAAATGGTGCAGTTTGCTCTGTCACCACTCATCTTGGCGCACAATTCAATGTTAAGGCTGTTATAATTGCGACCGGTACATTTTTAAAAGGAAAAATAATAGTAGGTGATGTGGCGTATTCAAGCGGACCTGACGGGGTTTTCCCCGCCAACGAGCTATCTGCCTGTCTTGCTGAAAACGGAATTTCGCTTACACGCTTTAAAACGGGAACGCCCGCAAGAGTGGCAAAAAGCAGTATTGATTTTACCAAAATGGACATTCAAGACGGGGATGAGGTTATAACACCTTTCTCATTTGAAACTAAAAATCCTAACCCTAATGCGGTTTGCTGTCACATAACATATACAAACGAGGAAACCCACAAAATCATTCTTGACAATATGCACAGGTCACCGCTTTTTAACGGACTTATTGAAGGAATTGGTCCAAGATACTGCCCTTCTATTGAAGACAAAATAAGGCGCTTTCCCGACAAGGAACGCCATCAGTTATTTATTGAGCCTTTAGGTCTTGACACTGACGAGATGTATATTCAGGGACTTTCTTCTTCTCTGCCTGAGGATGTTCAGGTTCAGGTTATACATTCTATTGCAGGGCTTGAAAATGCAGTAATAACAAGAACGGCTTATGCCATTGAGTACGACTGTATTGACAGTACCACATTATACCCTTCACTTGAATTTAAAGCTCACAGCGGTCTTTACGGTGCGGGACAGTTCAACGGAAGCTCTGGTTACGAGGAAGCCGCAGCTCAGGGACTTATGGCGGGCATAAACGCCGCAAGAAAG